>CALGQU010000032.1 GCA_937959125.1 uncultured Croceitalea sp. | reverse complement strand
GCAGTTTTTCAGAAATGGAGCCTAAAAAAGCTGCTTTTCAAGCTAAGATTTCCTATGCCCCCGTGCTGTTGAGTTGGGAACTATGGACGCAAAATGTGTATGCAGGCCAAAATTTCCCTATTCGCTATCATATTGTAAACGATGCGGATGATTTTATGGATGTGACGGATGCCCAATTGGTATATAAAGTGATCGACGAATCTGGGAGGGTTTATGATTCTGGCAATGTGGTCTTACCAACAGTTCCGTATTACGGCACCCAAAACGGTCAACTAACCTTAAGTCTGCCCACGGTGATGCCATCTGGAAGCTATAAAGTAATTGGAGAACTCCTAAAAGGAGATGAGGTCATAGGCTCAAATAGCACCAAATTATATGTAGGCAACAAGCGTAACATAAATCCGTCACGTGACATTTTCGTTCTTGAGCGGGATACCAAGGTTATAAATGCGCTTGACGCTTTGAAAATTTCTGATTATCATATCGTTTCAAAGCCAAAGGAGCTTATAGGATCTGGTTTGTTGGTTCTGGGACGTGACGGGATTTTGGAAAAAGGCACCCAAAAGTCCGTTAAAAAGTTTGTCTCTAAGGGAGGTAGGGTGCTGATAACAGGAGAACTGGAAGGCTTGTATCCCAAAATCAGTGAACTCTGCGGTATTGCCTTAAAAGAAGGAAGTATGGATATTGATGACGGTACCTACCCTCCACCATTGCGGCCGTCAAGAAATGGCTTTAATATAAATCCAGAAAGACCAGGCCACCCACTTTATAAGGGAATACAACGGGAAGACTTAAAAATGTTCTCTGACTATACCGCTTGGGATGAGTCCAAACCAGGGTTCCCAAAGATTTATCCCGTTGAAAACGGATTCTCTTTTGATAAAGGAACATCCTTTGAGAATATTGCCGTTTTGGCCAATTATAGCGTAGGATTAGAGGCCATTGCCGTAGCAGAAGTTTTCCAGGGTAACGGCAGCTATATGATCAACGCCTTTCAGTTGCTAAAAAGAGTGGGCAAAGACCCAGTAGCAGATAGATTGCTGCAGAATAGTATTGTTTATATGGCAAATGATAAAGAGCATGATGCACATCCTTTGATCCAAGGCACTATTTCATGGGGACAGTACGAAACAGAGAAGGGGCTTTTAACGGGTATAAACAGTGGCTTTATGCTAAATTCCAAGCCCTTGCTAACCGGTAGCTACAAAGACAAATCCTTGGTTTTAAAACCAGAGGGTCACATGTATGCAGAACGGTATGGTGGGTGGAATACCAACCCAGGACTACAATATGTACCTTACGGTAGGAGGGCTTTTGGCCCGTATTTCCATAGGGGTTTTGGGGGCGTTCCAGAAGCGTATGATTATGACACCCTTGGGAGCGCTGAGTTTTATTGTGCAGTTGAAAAAGATGTGGAAGAGATGAAAACCTTGGTTTGGAACCCTGCGGATGAAAACCTTACCGTCCATTGTACCATTAATGGAAGTAGGGTAGAAAAAAGTGTTCTGCCGGATCAAAAAATATGGATAACAAATGCCTTTAAGCCCAAGAGTATGAACAAAGTAGTACTGGAGGCTGATAGACGTATTGTTTTTTTGGAAACAGAATTTCATTAATTTCTAACTAAATATTTAACATTTATGAAACATCTCGACATCAGATTTTTTATGACCTTCATGGTCGTAGGTTTGTTCGGAGCTTTTGTTGCTGCGCAAACTACGTACTATGTGCACCCCGGGGTAGGTAACGATGGTTCTAGCGGAACCTCACCGGAACAGCCTTGGCGAACCTTGAACAAGGTAAGTACGACCAACTTTAACCCTGGTGACATTATCAGGTTTAGAGCAGGGTTTACTTTTCCCGGCACATTGATCATAAGCTCTAGCGGAGCACCTGGGAACCCTATTACGTATGATAAATACGGTCCTGGCGACCTGCCGATTATTGATGGCGAAGGTGCGGACGTTGCCGTACACCTATTGAACAAAGAATACTTAGAGTTTAAAAACTTTAAGATCACCAACTTTAGGGAAGGTACGATAACCGCCGACGATCTCTTCTTGGGAATGCTTATTGAAAGTGTGGATTTTGGTACCGTTGACCACTTACATTTTGATAATATAACAATATTTAGGGTAAATAGTGCCTCTATTAAAAGTGTAAGTAACACCCGCTTTTTTGGAGGCGCCATTCTGTATGCAAGAGGTGAGACCGTGCCCAGTAATTTTAACGATGTGCTTTTTGAAAACTGTACTTTTGAAGATTTGGGTAGAACAGGGTTGAGTACACGCTCAGAATGGTGGTTGCGCAATCCGGACTCTTCTTTTGGTGAGGATTTGGGCGACGGCCGTACCGATAACTGGTTCCCCAGTACCAATGTGGTCATAAGGGACAATGTTTTTCAAAGAATACGGGGTAACGGACTTATTGTAAGGGTTACCGATGATGCTTTGGTAGAAGGCAACTTTTTTGACCTTTGTGGTGATGGTATTTCTGGTAACGCTGCCTTTAACTTTAATACGGACGGAACAGTTTTTCAATTTAATGAGGCCCAAAGAACCGTTTTCAATTCTGGTGATACCGATGCTAGGGGAATAGACAGTGATTTTCGCACAAAGAATACCACAATACAGTACAATTATTTGCATGATAATGGTTTAGGAGGTGTTGTGGCCACCGGTGGTAACGAGGTAGGGTCAATACCAACAAGATTTAATTTGAATACCATTATCAGATATAATATTATTGAGAACAATGCAAGACAAGGCATGCACTTTTCTGGGAATCTGATCGGTTGTGAGGTATACAACAACATCTTTTATGCCGATGATCGGTTTGATAACGTGGTTATTGCTAATTTTAGACGCTGGGGAAATGTGTTTCCGCGTGATTTTAACTTTACCAATAACGTATTTCAGTTTGAAGGGGATAATCCCAGTTATAATTTTCAAGACGGAAGCGGCTTTGGGGCCATGAATGTTCGTTTTACCAACAATATTTATTTTGGCCCTACGGCGGATAAGCTTCCTATAGCCTCCAACCCAGAATCCATACCACAGGTGACCTCAAAGGACAGTAACTTTTCCTTGCAAGACCCATTGTTCAGAGGTATGGTAAATGGAGTTATGGACTATGCCTTATTTGAAAATTCACCTGCTATTGGCACTGGTGCCAGCATACCACAACCACCCATTGATTATTACGGTAATTCTATTGGTAATGGTCCCTTGAACATTGGTATTTACCAAGGATCTCCCATAGCGGGAGGACCACCGCCACCACCCCCACCTTCTGGACCGGGCACCGTTTTTGTTTCAGAAGATGCCCAAGTTAGGGATGGTAATTTTGCAAATACCAATTACGGCAGTGCTACGACGGTTGGTGTTAAGAAAGCATCTGCAAACGTGACAAGAAGAGGATTGTTAAAGTTCAATGTGGGCAATAGAAACGTTTCCACCGCTACACTTAGGGTCTATGCTACTTCAAATTCTTCCCAGACCTACCAGAACTTCATTTATGGAATTGATGACAACTGGTCAGAAGATACGGTAACCTTTAACAATGCGCCAAGAGTTGGCAGTAATCCCCCGTTAAGAGGGTTTTCCATAGAAAGCACCAATGGGAGATGGTATGATATTGACCTTACCTCTTATGTACAGTCCCAAGCGCAGGGTGATGGGGTAGTATCGCTTTTAATTACAGATAGGAATTCATCAACACATTTAACAAGGATTACTTCCAAAGAAGGAAACAGTGATTTTAGAAGCCATATCATCATAGAATCTGACAATACCATGGTGCCTGTTCTAGAAGATTCCTACACCAGGGCAGGTAGTTTTTCAGATACCAATTTTGGAACGGCGGCAACCGTAGATTGTAAAACCAGCTCACCCGAATTCAATAGGTTTGGGGTCCTTAAGTTTGATAGTACCCAATATGAGGATAACATCGTTTCTGCAACACTTAATTTCTTTGCTTCTACAAATACTACTAATACCTTTTCACAAAATATTAGGGCTATAGGCAATAATTGGGGCGAGAATACTATTACGGAGAATAACAGACCCGCGCCAAGACAAATAGTGGGTTCCGTAACTTTTGACTGTCAAACCGAAAAAATGTACAGCATAGATGTTACGGACTGGGTGCAGGAGCAGAAGGATAATGGCTGGTCACGGGTTTCCTTTGCCATAGAAGATACGGACGGAAGCACCTTTTTGTCAAGGATTATTTCTAAAGAAGGGAATGCTCAAATGGCGGCTTTCTTGGAAGTTGATAGTAACAATGCAACATCACTACAGGCACGTGTGCTTGATGCGTCCGATGCAAAACGTCCTTTTACGGTATATCCAAATCCCGTACAGTCAAACTTTAATGTAGAAAAGAGCTTTGATTCCAGTGATAATATTGAGGTATCCATTTACACTATAACAGGGAAGCTGATCTCAACAACCACGGAAAAGGTCGAAGCCGGTCTTTGGAGCATGAACTTTGATAGGAGCGAGTTACAGTTGCAACGTGGTATTTACGCAGTAAAACTGAACTGTGAGAAAGCAGGGGAATTTTCCTCCAAAATATTGGTCTATTAATACCAAAGGTTAAATAATGGAGTAATAGCAAGTATGAATTTAGGGGCCGCAAATCAATATGTAAGATTGGTATGTGGCCCTTTTTTATAAAAACCCCATGTAATCGTGCATGAAAGATGTAGACAACTTAACTATAAATAAAACAGACAACAATGAACATAAAAGATAAAGTGGCCATAGTGACAGGCGGAGGTGGCGTTTTGGGAGGCAATATTGCCAAGCATCTGGTAAGTGTAGGATGCAAGGTCGTTATTCTGGACATTAGGGAAGAAAATGTCAAGAATAGGGTTGCCGAACTGGAAAAAATGGGAGGTGATGTCATTGGATTTGTTTCTAACGTTCTAGACGTAGAGGAAATGAAGAAGACCAAACAAAAAATACTCGATAACTATAAAAAAATAGATATTCTCATCAATGCTGCCGGGGGCAATTTGCCAGGGGCAACATTAACGGAAGAGCAAAATATCTTTGATATGGACATAGCGGACTTTGAAAAAGTGACCGCACTCAATCTCAATGGAACGGTCTATCCATGTATGGTATTTGGGGAGGCAATGGCAGCGCAAGGTAGTGGTGCCATAGTAAACGTATCTTCAATGGCAACGCTTTCTGCAATTACTAGGGTTCCCGGCTATTCCGTGGCTAAAAGTGGTATTGACATCTTTACAAAATGGTTGGCTATGGAATTGGGCACTAAGTTTGGAGAAAAAGTACGGGTAAATGCAATTGCCCCGGGCTTTTTTATTGGAGACCAAAACAGAAAGGTTTTGATCAATGAAGACGGTTCTTACACGGAAAGAAGTAAAAAAGTTTTGGCAAGGACGCCAATGGGACGTTTTGGGGATATCAGCGAGTTGAACGGTATTGTTAATTTCTTGTGCTCAGATTCGGCCAGTTTTATCACGGGTGCCATTATTCCCGTAGATGGCGGATTCAGCTCCTTTAGCGGGGTATAATCAAAGTTCCCCAACAGATTGACTAAAAATTAGATGGACCTAAGGCTATAAAATAAAAGAATGAATTTAACAAAAACACTGCGATGGTTTGGTGAAAATGATGCCATAAGTCTGCGTGAAATAGCCCAAACCGGCGCAACCGGCGTTGTTACGGCATTGCACCACATACCCAATGGTGACGTCTGGACCAAAGAAGAAATAAAGAAGACAAAAGAGAATATTGAGGCCCATGGTCTTACTTGGGAAGTTGTAGAGAGCCTTCCCGTTACAGAGGAGATTAAAAAAGGGACCGCGCTAGGGAAGCTTCATATTGCAAATTACAAAGAGAGCCTTAAGAACCTGGGGGAATGCGGTATTACAACAATCTGCTACAACTTTATGCCGGTCTTGGATTGGGCCAGGACCAACTTAAGCTATACCTTGCCCAATGGGGCAGAAGCCATGTATTTTGGTCTTGATGAATTTGCCATGTTCGATATATTCATTCTAAGGCGTCCCAATGCAGCTCAAGATTACTCAGATAAACAGGTGAAGGAAGCCAAGGTCTTATTTGAATCCTTAAACCCGGAGCAAAAAGAGCAAATAGGGTACAATATTATTGTGAAGACACAATCCTTCATAGACGGTGCTGTCAAGGAAGGGGAAAAGGACTATTTACGGCTTTTCAATGCACTTTTAGAAGCGTACAAGGACATTGATAAGGCGCAACTTAGAACCAATTTCTCCTTCTTTTTAAATGAGGTGATCCCTATTGCCGAAAAATATTCAGTTCATATGGCAGTGCACCCAGACGATCCCCCGTTCCCCCTTTTGGGGCTGCCTCGTATTGTGAGCTGTGATGAAGATATCAAGTGGCTCTACAGCGCAAACAGCTCTCCAAACCATGGCCTCACCTTTTGTTCAGGTTCTTTTGGTGCCAGAAAAGACAATAACCTACCAGAATTATTTAAGAAATATGGACACAGGGTACATTTTGTACACCTAAGAGCGACAAAAACCCTACCTAACGGAGACTTTTTTGAAACGGACCATCTAGATCCCAACGCGGACCTTGCCGGCCTAATGAAAGTTATAGTAGAAGAGCAGATAAAACGTAAGAACCAAGGCAGGGAAGACATTGATATTCCCATGAGGCCCGATCATGGGCATAAGATCTTGGATGATTTTAACAGAGAGGCCAACCCGGGATATCCACTATTGGGAAGGGTTAAAGGTCTAGCAGAGTTAAGTGGCTTGGAAAAAGGCATAAAACATATGTTGGCCGCTAATTGAAAACAGTCCTTTCCAGTAGATGCTATAAAAGAAAAAAAGGAGCTACCATACCAATGATTTCGTTAATAATGTGATACTCCCCTTTGAGGGAGGGAAAAATTTTACTTTCCATAGGGGACGTATTGTTCAATGTCTTGTGGATTTTCCATCTATATTACCAAAGTCCACAATAAATTCTTTTCCATTTTTGAGTAAGATGATCATGCCTCCCAAGTGAAGGGGCAGGCCTTTTTTTAAGGGCTTTATTTCGTGAACGGGTTGCAGTTCATCCTCCGTCCAAGGCAAATTATCGGTTTTGTGCAAAAGGACCGAAACCAATAGTTCAACTGGGCCATATTTATTGGCAGCATCTACAAATTTGCCATAAATAAGGGTGCTGGTATCCGCTTCAGGGTGTATTCCAGAGCGTTGGACCGTTTCTATTTTATTCCAACCCATCACGTTGGTCATGGCCAATTGCTTTTCTTTGTTACTTATTATAAGCCCTTGTTTACCGTCAACCTCAAATTTTTTGATATCCATATGACTGTTACTATGTGGTAGGGCAAAATGTCCCAGGTACAGTTCGGTCTCCCATGCTTTACGAATCCTTTCTATCCTGATTTCACCTCCTGGTATAACAATGGACGCCATGTCCAAATGGGTAGGGAGCCTGTTTTTGAAATAGGCAGCTTGTCTATAAAAAACATCCCCATCATAACCCGCTAGATCTACGGAAAAGGGTACTTCTGGAATGCTGTCTAAGCCCATTAACCCCATGGTAATCTTGGCACTTTCAATACCATCCCCAGCTGGGGCTTCCCACGGAAAAGCAGTATTATAGATCAGTTTTGAATAGTTGGGATCTTGATATTTTTTATCAATTTTAGAGGGCCTTATTTCTGAAGTGCCCGTAGCACCATGGTTGGACAACAAAAAGCCCGAGCTACTCTGGAAAGTATTGAGTACTTCATTTGCATTGATATTGCCCCAATGGCCCATTTCTTCCTTGGTGTTCCAAAAGGGATGATCCTCTGGGAACGTCAGTGCCATAAAACTTCCAAACATCCAATAGGGACTTGCAGAGCAACTGTAGCTCTGAATACCGGGTTCAAAAGAACCGTAAAAACCTAAAGAAGGTATCCCTTGATTAAAAAAATGTGGATGTGATATAAACTGTAATAGCGCACCCGAAGCTATCCTTCTGGAGAGTCCTGGGGATATTGCATTGGTTTTGCCGTTTAAATGAAAAGCGGGTAATGCCGCACTTGCCCCCAATCTGTACAGAATACTTCGTCCATACATATTCACGTCCCCTTCCTTGCCAAAGATATAGGGATAGTTCTTCAAAAATTCGACTCCGTGCTTTTCAATGATTTTTGCCCTTCCCGGTTCGTTTTTCCAACCATATTTTTCCAACCATACCCTATTGTATACTTGAAAGACGTGCATGGTATAGTAATCATAGCCCGTATCCCTGTACCAACCATCTCCGGCATAGCTTAGGATAAGGTTGTCCAGATGGGCGTTCATGAGCTTTTTATCTATTTTATAACCATACTGATCAAGAAAGGTGAGCATCATAACATTAAAATACCGCCAATTGTGAATGAGGGTAAGGGAATTTGCCCAAGCATCTATTCTTTCTGCCACTTGGTCCTTTTCTGTTGAGCTCAAGGTATCCCAAAATGCATTGGGTGCCAACAAGTTCCACATGGCTAGATTCCCCAGCTCGCAAGTTTGTTGTGTGGCGTATTGTGTGGGTTCATCCCCAATGTAGTAGTCACAGTCAGGGTTTGTAAGCAGTTGCAAAAAATGGTATTTGTAATATTTTTTAAGGTTGATGCCGTTAATTGTAAGATCGGCATTGTTGGATATTAAGGGGGCGGCAATATTGAACGTTCTAGCCAATGCTTCAAATATAGCCGCACTCCTACGGTAAGGGGTGGCATTGACATTACCTTTGGCAGGATAGCTTTTTCCTGGAAATTTAGGCAAGAACATGGGCTGTTCCACACTATCTACATAATGGAACGCACCTTCCAGTATATGGATTCCAGCCCGTTCCCAATGTTGTCTTGTCATTCCCGTAAATGGGGATGTCGTATAATCTGGCTCATCTATTTGAAAAGGAGGGTGATAATAGGTGGTGTCCTGAACCAAAGGAACAATTTTTTTATCCAATTGTTCATTGACCTGGGCCCCTGCAGTTTTTCCAAAATAAAGGGACAGGACTATGCTAAAAAATGTTGGGATTATAGTAAAACGTTTTAAATACACTTTCCAGTAATCCAAAGAATTTTGTGCTCTTGAAAAATATAGTGTTGCAATCATAGGTTAATCTATCGGATTTATTTTTAAACGCTGTTTTGTAACCCATTTCAATTTTACTTTAGTTTGAGGAGGCAATGATAACGGATAGTTCAGCATTATTTTCATCAAGATCTTTTCCTTCTTCCTGTCCTACCTTTGTTTGGGACAGGTACACCCTTTGTAATCCCGGTAGCCCATTGATTAGATCTAGACTTGCATTGCTTACTTCAGTAGCATATAGATTAAGTACTTCTAAATGGGTGAGATTTTTAAGGTAGACAAGGCCAGTATCCGTAATTGCCGTGTTGTCTAGTTCTAAACGGGTCAAGTTGGAAAAACTTGAAAGTCCGGATAACCATTCATTTTTAACGTTGGTCCCAGAAAGCGCCAGCCATGTTATATGTCCTTTGGCAGGTTCAAGGGCCTTTATTTTCTCCAAAGTCAGATTATTACCGGTATAGGTTATGTCCAACAATGGATTTTCTTCGCCCAAAGTCCGTACCCTAAATCCTTGTTGCGCAATAGCAGTGATCTTGGTACTGTCCAAGGGAGAAACATTCACCTTTTCGTACCATGGCAAGCTTTCGGTATTGAGGTCATACTGCCGCAGCAAGACCGCTTTCATATTTTTACTTAGCTCAACATCTGCAACGGTAGCATCAAAGGAAGCTCCTTGATCTATCCACCATTCAATGGTTTTGATTTGACCATAGGTCAACACCTTTGTTGTAGGGGGCATGAACTTAATACTCTTTTGGGGCAATGTAATTCTTTTGAAAAGTTCGCTTTCTGCAGCACTTCCCATGACTATAGATGGACCGCCGTTACCTCCTAATTGCAGAGAATCAATGTGGGCCATATTCAGCCCCCCACGTTTTATGGTATTACCATGACAGGCAACACAACTGTTTTCAAAAATTGGGTGTATCAGATCATCATAGATCTTGACCGAGTCCGGATTGACCAACTGTACCTGATCAGAAATCTCATTTGTAGTACCCATTAATTGTTTTAACGGTGCTGGGGCATACTCTGTTAAATAGGTCTCCCCATGGGTCAGATTTCCACCCTTATGGCCTTCTATGGACAATAAGACAATAATCAATAGATTGAACCCATGGTGTATTCCTTTTGGGAAGCTGGCATAACGATTTTTAAGGCACCATCCCCCAAAAAAAATGGGGACCAGGGCAACACCTAACCAGCGGTGGGTAAAAAGTTCTTCCTCTTCATATAGCCCTGTTTCACCCAAATACCAGCCACAGAGTGCGGCCATCAATGCGCTTGCTCCAGAAATAAACCATGAAATGGGAATGAGCTGACTTATTTTTTCTTCTTTCCTAAAGATTTGCCACCATTCCAATACTATGGCCAGAAGGACAAACCCAATGGGTAAATGGACAAATAGTGGGTGAAAACGTCCTAAAAATGTAGTGAACTCCAATGCGATCATAAGGTTTTTTGCTTAATTACTTATTTGTTGAACTCTGGCATTCCTTTGGAACAAAATAATGCCAAGCGTTCAAAAGCGCCCCCAAGAGGTATGGATTTATAAGACTTGGCCAGTAGCGGGAGATTCATGGGTTAAACCCTATGCAATTTATAAGGGTAAATACCCCCAGCATTCCATTGGCAGACATATATGTTCTTATCATGATCAATACATACATCATGGCATTGTTTAAAAATTGGTTTTTCCTGTAACATTAGTCCCAGTTTACCATGTTCATCATATTTGGGTGCCGTGCCGCCGGGATTGGATACCACCTTGTTATCTTTATCCAAAATAGTAACAAAACCTTTGTTCATCTGCATATTGTAATTGCCCTTTTCCATACCAAAACAAACACCGGAATACACATTTTCACCGTCTATTACAGGGCGACTTACAAATAGACCTGGCATGTAGTAATCTTCCAAAAACTCGCCGTCCAAAGAAAATCGTTTAAAAGAGTTCTTGATCCGGGCCGTGCATAAAAGCGTGGGATTTTCTGGATCCCTTGTATCCAGGGCAACCCCATGGGCTTGTTTGAATCTTTTTATGTTGAGGAAACTGTCACCACCAAACTTTCTGATAAAGTTTCCTTTGGCATCATATTGGAGGATAAACTGTGATCCGTAGCCATCTGCAACATAAATATCGCCATTGGGACCTACAGCGGTCTCTGTGGGCTTATAGGCCATGTTTTCACTATAGGCACCAAGTTTTGAAGGATGCTCCAGTACCTTTAAAATTTTTCCGTTTAGAGTGGTTTTGAGCACGCGGCCCAAACTGGGATCGGTAATGTAAAGAACTTCAGTGCCTCCTTCATCATGTAAGCTTAGCCCATGCGCTTGGGGCAAATTAAGGGTCCAGCTGTCCAGTAACTTTCCAGAAGTATCATAAACTAGAATATTGTTTTTTACATGGTCCGTAAGCATTACGAGCCTTCCTTGGCTATCCATCACCATTTCATGGCAATTTTTCACTGGGTACTTTTCATGGTTTAGGTCTCCCCAAGCCCGTTCAACCCTATAGGTAAAATCACCATGGCCAATTACTTCATCACTAAGCTTGGTTTTTGAGTGCTGGATATAAAATGGAACACTGGGTGCTGCCATAAGACCACCAAGGCCTAAGGAAGTTTTTTTTACAAATTGTCTTCTATTTTCCATAGGATGTATTATGCTAAAATATCTTTTACCACGTGACCATGCACGTCTGTTAAACGGTACCGACGGCCTTGATGTTTAAAAGTAAGTCGTTCATGGTCCATACCAAGAAGATGTAATAAAGTGGCTTGAAAATCATGGACATGCACCCCATTTTGTACCACATTATAACTAAAATCATCCGTCTGTCCATAGACCATACCTGGCTTTACACCTGCACCGGCCATCCACATGGTAAAGCAACCCGGATGGTGGTCCCTACCATAATTAGTTGCGGTTAATCTTCCCTGGGAAAAACTAGTACGACCAAATTCGCCACCCCAAATAACCAAGGTATCTTCTAACAATCCACGTTGCTTTAAGTCTGTTATGAGTCCAGCTGTAGCCTGATCTGTATCCATAGCTTGTGACTTAATTGCCCCGGGCAGATTACCATGTTGATCCCATCCTGTATGATATAGCTGTATGAACTTCACATCTTTTTCTGCCAATCTACGGGCTTGTAGACAGTTGGCAGCGTAGGTCCCAGGTTTTCTGGCATCCTCACCGTAAAGTTTATAGATGTGGTCTGGCTCTTCTGAAACGTCAACCGCATCGGGGACCGAATTTTGCATACGGTACGCCATCTCATATTGGTTTATTTTTGACTGTATTTCAGGGTCGTTCCATAAACTATATTGTTCGCTATTAAGGTCTTTGATATAATCCAATGCCCTTCTGCGATCGTCATCGTGCACACCATGTGGGTTGTTCAAGTACAAAACCGGATCTTTACCAGAACGAAACTGTACCCCTTGATGATGGGAAGGTAGAAAACCATTTCCCCAAGCAGCTGAACTTAAAGGTTGCGCACCACCAGAACTCCCTTTGGACAGTAGTACTACAAAATTGGGTAAATTCTGGTTATCACTCCCAAGGCCATAGCTTAACCAAGAACCAATGGAGGGCCTACCACTTATCTGTGACCCCGTCTGCACGAACATAACGGCAGGCTCATGGTTGATGGCATCAGTATACATGGATTTTATAATACATAGATCATCAACAACTTTTGCCGTATGCGGAAAAAGCTCACTTACCCAAGCACCGGATTGGCCATATTGCTTAAAATCATAAATGGATTTTACCAATGGGAAGGTGGATTGGTCCGTAACCATGCCAGAGTTTCGTTGGGTACCCCTAACAGAATCTGGGATTTCCTGTGCATGCCATTTTGCCAATGCCGGTTTGTAATCAAAGGTTTCCAATTGCGATGGGCCTCCACTCTGAAAAAGATATATAATACGCTTTGCTTTGGCAGGGAAATGTGTACCGTTCAATATACCGCTTACGTCCATATTGGAAGGGCCACTGGAAACCAGCGAATTGGCAAAGGAATTTGTTGGTCCCAGCATACTGGATAATGCAATAGAACCAAATCCTAGGGATGCTTTTTTTAGAAAACCCCTTCTGGTTTCTTGAAATAGCTGTTTTTTTAAAAATTCGTCCATTCTTGTTTGTTTAAAATTGCCAACCCAAGTATTAATGGGTCAGTAAAAAACCATTATCTAATGGTATACGCTTCGGAGGTGTTCATTATGCCGTTTACAACCGTTGCCAGAGCTGCTACTTTGATGGGGTCCGAAGTCTCTTTTATGTGGGTTTCGCCCATATTTAGATAGGCAAGGGCATCTTCTTTATTTGCTGAAAATCGTTTTAGCTCATCAGTATAAAAATTGGACAACAATTCCATTTCATTTGCTAATGGTTTTCGTCCGGTACTTAATTGAAATGCCTTTTGCAATTGTTTGCTGTTATCATTCCCAATATGGGTGATCAAGTTTTCGGCCAAAATATAGGAGGCTTCTACAAATTGTGGGTCATTGAGGAGTACCAAAGCTTGCAAAGGAGTACTGGTTTGCCTGCGTTTTACAGTACAGACACTTCTATCCCCTACATCAAAAATCTGCATGGAAGGAGGGCTGGAAGTACGTTTCCAGATGGTATAGAGGCTTCTACGGTATAGGCCCTCGCCGGGCACTTGTTTGTACTTGTAGCGCCACTTTTTATTGGATATTTCGTCCCATAGCCCTTCAGGTTGATAGGGATACACACTTGCTCCTCCAATTTTTTTGGAGAGCAGACCGCTAATTGCCAAGGCGTTGTCCCTTACCATTTCTGCTGTCATTCGCGTGCTTGGACCACGGGCCAATAAGGTATTGTCCGCATCAATTTCCAGTAGGTTGGAAGGCATTTCGGAACTTTGTTGATAGGTGGCAGACATCACGATCAGTTTGTGCATCTTTTTAATGTCCCAACCCGATTCCATGAATTCTACCGCCAACCAATCCAATAGTTCTGGGTGTGTTGGTAGGTCCCCTTGGTTTCCAAAATCATCTGAGGAAGCCACCAGGCCCCTTCCAAAATGTTGTTGCCATAATCTGTTGACAAAAACCCGGGCGGTAATAGGATTGTTCTTGTCAAATAACCATTTGGAAAGACCCAATCGGTTTCTTGGTAAATCATCGTTAAATGCCATTATGGCCTCCGGCACATCTGGCCTGACTTCTTCGGTAGGGGCATCATACATGCCTCTATCCAGTATAAATGTTGGCCTTGGTTCCGGTAAATCCCCTAGAACCATAATCTCTTTGATAGGTTCTAATTCCTCAATTCTTTGCTTGCGGAGTGCGTGTATTTTTTTACGTTGGGATTCTGCATCCTTGGCAACGGTTTTATGGTAAAAATCGTTCAACAGACTTTTGTTGGTTGCGACCTGCTGCATCGCTTTTTTCGGGGAGTTTAGATATAGTACTTCTAGGGCAGATAGTTCCCTATCATGTATCCTTAGATTGTCAATCCCACCATCCTTAAAAGTTTTGAACTTGTCGCGCACCCCCATGGTAAACCCTTTAAAGCCATAGGTATGTATATCCCGCTTAAACAAAATGGATTTGTAAAGATGGTCTATTTCAACGACAACTGGAATTTCTTGACCTCCAACATAAATTTTTATGCCTGAGGCCTTTCCCAAACCGTCATACGAGATGGTCACATTGCTCCATTGGTTTGTTGGAATGGGTAGTTTTGTTTTTACTTGAAGGGCGTTGTTGGGCCAAGATCTTGCAATAATGAATTTAAGGCGATTTTCCTCTAAGTAAAAGGAATAGCCTTTTAAACCTAACCGTTTTTCTTCGCAATGGGTAAAGACGGCGGCATCTTCGTAAACAATTTCTGGATAAAGGGACATGGAAATGGAAAAAGGGTCGTTTTGGTCAAACCATCCTACTTTTTTTGGTAAGCGTACTGTGGTATAATCATCAAAAAACAGGGCTTTGCCACTATCGGCATCCAACACTTTAGGCTCATTGATGAGGGCAGGCTTCTTCTCACCTGCAGTATTGGGTGTATGGTGTTTTTTGTCTTTTGTTGCACGGTATTGGTCAAAAGCTAAATCTGCGACAATGCCTTTGTTAAGCCCCTTTTCAAGTTCGTTTTGCAGGTTGTCCTGCAATAGGGCAATGGCTTCTTGTTTACCACTATTGCTGTCTTGAATAGCGCTTAGTTCTTTTTTAGTGGCATCAATGGTGTTATCTATATATTGGAGCACTTTTTCTTGTTCATCGTTGGTCAATAAAAGCGCGGGCCCGGCAACTAACCCAGGTCCGTAGACCGCAGTTCCCAACTCATTGGTACTATTGAAAAATGCGAAGAGTTCATAGTGATCTTTTTGGCTTATGGGATCGTATTTGTGGTCATGGCACCTTGCACATTCCACACTTAGCCCCAAAAAGGCCTTACCCACGGTAAGTGTGCGGTCCGCCACATATTCCACACGGTATTCTTCATAAATAATTCCCGCTTCAGAGTTCTTTCTGTGCAAACGGTTAAATGCAGTGGCCAAAACACTCTCTTGCGTAGGGTTCTCTATCAAATCCCCCGCTAATTGCATGGTAACGAATTGTTCATAGGACATATTGGTATTGAATGCATCTATGACCCAATCCCTGTACGGACTAAAATCACGGTGTTTATCATCAAGATACCCATCACTATCGGCGTATCTGGCAACATCCATCCAATCGGCCGCCATACGTTCGCCATAAGCTGGGGAAGCTAACAAGCGGTCCACTAATTTTTCATAAGACGTATCCGAAGTGTCTTCAACAAAATTTTTGATTTCTTGCAGGCTTGGTGGAAGTCCGGTTAAACCAAAACTTAACCTTCGGATCAAAAGTTCTTTGGATGCCCTTTCTGAAGGGGTCAATTCCTTACTTTGAAGTTTAAGGGCCACAAAATGATCAATTTCATTTTTAGGCCATGCTTGGTAAGGATTTTTCAAGTTAGGAAGTTCCTCTTTTTTTGGTTTGATAAAAGACCAATGTTTTTTGTATTCAGACCCCTGATCGATCCATTTGGTAATGATCGCTTTTTCTCTTGTAGTTAGGTTGAGGTTAAAGGAAGGCGGCGGCATAGTAAGTTCCGGGTCTTTAGAGAGTATCCTAGTGACTACCTCACTTTTTCCCGGTTTTCCTGGTATAATGGGATGTTTTCCTGAACCTTCTAAGGCAGCATACGCGTTTTCTGCAATGTCCAGCCTAAGACCGGCTTGCTGGTTGGCCATATCCGGCCCGTGGCAAGCAAAACATTTGTCTGACAAAATTGGCTTTACATGATAGTTAAAGTCGATTTTCTCCGGAATCTCTTCCATAGCCACGACAATTTCGTTGGGAGCATTAAACCCACAACTGGTAAAAAGTAGTGTTAGGGTAGTAGAAAAGGCAATTGAAAAGAATCTCATAGGTAGAAGCTTTAATCAAACATAAATCAATAAATTAACAGTTAAAGCGTTAAAAAACTGTGTTTTTAACTGTTAAAGATTTAGATTTGTTACTCAAATAGATGGCTTTATGATGGAGTATGAATACGAGAAATATCTCAATAAGATAATAGCCAGTAAGTCGTTCGGAAATTCACCAACCTATTCCAATCTATTGCGTTATTTGATACAATGTACGCGTGCCAATGCTATTCCTAAAGAGACGGAAATTGCCGCCCAAATTTTTGGAAAAAAAGATTTTGACCCATCGCAGAGTACCCTTATACGGGTAAATATCTACAACCTAAGAAAAAAGCTAAAAACCTACTATCTCAATGAAGGCGCTAAAGACCAAATGGTTTTACGCATACCCAAAGGGGGGTATGAAGTTAAATTTGGAAGAAAGGAAAGTGCGGTTCCTGCCAATAAAAAGGAGGTGCTACAAAAACTCCTGCCTGCGGCCTTGATACTTTTGGTGGCTTCCTTATTTTTAAATGGCTTTTTGTTTTCTAAAACAAATGACCACAGCCCCCTACACAATTCGGCACTATGGAAAGATATATTTGACTCTGATAGAAATATCATGCTATTGGTAGGCGATTTGTATTTGTACGAAGAGATCGATACCATTAATGAAACGCAAAAGACAATACGCAACCCCTTGGTAAATACCAAAGAAGATTTAGAGGCTTTGCATAACAATGCAAATGCTACCGGGATACTTTATGAGCCTTTGCCGTATTCACTCCTCATAAGGAACAGTACCTCTTGGGTGAAAGATTTAAGTAAGGTACTAAACGGGGAGAATAAGAATTTTAGTGTTAGAATGGCATCGCGGTTTAATGCCAAAGAGCTCCCGGATAATGATATTTTGGTGGTTGGGATGGCAAAAACCTTGGGAATTTTTCGTGATTATATCAACCGATCATCCATAAAGTATGATGTTGAATCAAGAGGTTTTCTATTCAATGAAAAAGATTTTTTTGCCCCTTCTGGCGATCCTGAGAACCACCATACCGACTATGCCCTCATGCTAAAAGTACCTGGGCCAAATGGCAACAATATCTATATTTTTGCTGGCATATGGGATACGGGGGCTTCCCAAAGCTTTAAGAACTTTACAGATGTAAAACTGGTCAAAGCACTTGAAAGAAAAATGATCCGTGAATTGGGGGATACCCCAGAATATTTTGAGGTATTTTTTAAAGTAAGTGGCGTAGATCGCATGGAGCTTAGTTCAGAAATAATGCATTTGGCAGAGTTGAAACTAAACTAGCTTAAACCACTTTGCTATATAGTTTTGTAACCTTTAAGGATAAAGGTTCATATTTTAGGAGTAGCAGGCTTGGTCCATGTGTCCCATTTTAAGGCAGTAAAGAGTACAAAAACCTAATTCTCTTGGTATATTCAAATGGTTGTAGCTTCTCTGTATTGGTGCATTTAGGTTACTTCTGAGAATCGTTACTTATAACATACACAAAAAAAGCCATGGTCTTATGTGGGAACCATGGCCTTTTTTATTTTCCAGCACCTTGAATTAAGGTAGTAGGATAAGATTATACTATTCCCAAATGATCTTGTGTACGGTACTTTCCTTGTCCGAGTAGAAAACATGTACAAAAGTCATCCCTGTATGGTTACTGTAAATAGTGACATCGTTATCAGAGATTTTATAGCTGGAATCTAAATTACGTCCAGCTTCATCGAACATTTGGACATCGGTTACGTTTGAACTAGTTGTTAAACTCACTTGTCCCGTTTGTGTTGGGTTAGGATAGATGACATCTTCTTCAGCGCTTAAGTCCGTACTTAATGGGCTATCCAAGTTTAAGGATGATATATTGAACTGGCTTCTTCTTGGGGGCCTAGTGCCTGGTAAACTTATACAGTCACGGTTAATCCAGCAAAAAATCCTTTCACCGGTATCCGTCAATACAAAACCATAAACGAACTGCACCTGACCAATAACACGGCGTGAACCTCCTGCAAAAACAGGACGTGTTGCTGGCGCTACGCCATTAAGTCTGCGAAACGTTCTACCTGGGGTTGCCAAATCAATTGCTTTACCAACCCGTATACCCGGTGACCCTCTGTAGGGTAAATCTACCAATAAATTGATCGTACCGTTGTTCAAATAATAAAACCTAATTCGGTTTTGAAAAGAAGTTTGATTGGGAAAGGTAAATGAATCGTCTGGGAAGGGTGATTCCACGGTTCTAATGATATATGTTGTGGAGCTCCTGTTATTGTCATTTGGACGAACACGTCTTAGATTTCGTTTCACTTCGTTCATTCTGCTTTCAATTATGGAACGGTGTCTAAGATCTCGCGTAAGTACAAAAGCTGTTCTTCTTCCGCCATCTGTGGTGGGACAGTTCCAGCATAAAACGGCGTTACGTGGGGTGCCGTTGATTCTAATTTGATGCATAGCACCTGCATTATAGCCCCCTCTTGAACGGTCATTTTCATTGTCCCCAAGAAGACCGGCACGTGCAACGGCAAGCCTACGTCCGCGACCATCATACATTGTAGTATTGCGTAAAATCTCATTTCTACGTCCTGTGCCTAGTCGTACTTGTTCCCTTCTACCGTTGGTAAAGGTGGCGTAAGGATTATAGCTTTCTGGTTTGGGGTTTCTGGTTCTTTGTGCAGTGAGGTCAACTGAACTAAAGCAGAAAATGGCAATTAATGCTAAACTCTTTAATAGTGGGGTAATTTTTGTTGTCATAATCAGTTTTTATGTTAAAATTTTATCAAAGAAACAAAAATTTATAAAACAATCGTTTGTTTTATAAATTAAATTATTTCCAAGTTTGTTAGCGAGTAACGAAACGCATTACTTAAACCCTTAATCCTAA
>CALGQU010000031.1 GCA_937959125.1 uncultured Croceitalea sp. | reverse complement strand
GTAACCGCTGTTTTCCATGATGTGTTGATCGTTCTGGGTATCTTTTCCTTAACGAGTGCCATTATGCCGTTCAGCATGGAAATTGACCAAGCGTTCATTGCGGCCATTCTAACGGTAATTGGATATTCCCTAAATGATACCGTGGTCGTTTTTGACCGTATTAGGGAAGTTGTTAACCTTAAAGGTTGGAAAAACGGCGCGCATATCAATGAAGCATTGAACAGTACGTTAAGCCGTACGTTGAATACTTCTTTAACCACCTTGATCGTACTTTTGGCCATCTTTGTTTTTGGAGGGGAAAGCCTTAGGGGCTTTATGTTCGCTATGATCATCGGTGTTATTGTGGGTACCTACTCATCGGTCTTTATTGCAACACCCATTATGTTTGATGCCCTAAAAAAGAAAATTACCTCGGGTAAGGAATAAATTGCCCAACTAACTCAAATAGTAAAGGCCCTTCAGTAATGAAGGGCTTTTTTAATGCTAGTAATTCTAGAGATTGAATGACGCTTTCTGCTTGGAAGTCATTGTATTTTTCCGGTAGCGCCTATAGATGATGGGGTCAATCTGTACGTTGCCGTTGGATAAAGGCCCTCCTCTTCCCTGTGTGAAACATAAATAATTGCAGTATGGGTTTCATGGGCCATTTTATTCACCAATTGTACAAAGGAACGGGCATTGGAGTCATCCAAACCAACCGTTGGTTCGTCCAAGATGAGCAAGGGAGGATGTTTGATCATGGCGCGGGCGGTCATTAATAGGCGTTTTTCCCCTTCGGAAATTTCGCGAAAAGCTGTTTCCCCTTTTTTAGATAAGCCCAAGAGTTCCAGCCAGTCATTTGCCAATTGGAGTTCCGTTTCCGAGGGTTTTACGTAAAGCCCCACGGAATCATGCAATCCAGAGATAAGCATATGGATCAAGCTTTGCCTGCCGTTAAAGCCCCGGATCATGGATGGGGTAAAGTAGCCTATATTTTTCTTAAGATCCCATACGCTTTCGCCACTTCCTTTTTTGATGCCGAACAGGGTCAAATCCTGTCCATAGCCTTTATGGCTGTCCCCGGTAATCATTTTAAGTAATGTAGATTTGCCACTGCCGTTAGGGCCCATCAAATGCCAAAAATCGCCTTTCTCTATCGTCCAGTGGATTTCCTTCAATACGGGTTTTCCATAAAAACTGACCGATACCCCCTTAAAAGAAACCAAGACGGAATCGCGAATTGTAATGGGTTGAAGGACCTCCGGTATGCTATGGATAAAAGTGGTATTGGTAACGTCTTCCCCTAGTTTTAAAGTCTCAAAAGAAGGGCAAGAAACTAAGGTTCCGCCTTGGAACCGATAATACGAACTAGGGACAGGTAAAACATCCGAAGTCCTACTAACAAATTGAACTAAGATGAGTTTTTTTGCCAGTTGGGTCAGTTGTTTTTTGAGGTTTTTTGCGGATGCCACATCCAGATTATCGTAGGGATCAACTAAAATGAGGTATTCTGGATGTTTGGAGAGCAGATGATGTAATAACGCTTTTTTCTGTTCCCCGCTGCTAAAGGACCGTAAAGCTTGTACTGTGGTCCATGTTAAGGTCTTAATGCCATGTCGTTCTTCCTTTTCAATAAAACGATTAAGTTCCGCACTGGAAAAAACCATCCCTTTCTTATGTTGGAGTTCTATAAGTTGCGAAGGGATATCACCGGATAAAATTCTAGCAATTAGGGTGGTTACCATGTCTTGGTTGGCTGTTTTAATGGCGTAATGCGTCTTCACTTTGGTAATTTACGGAATACGGACAAATCTTAATGAAGCTTATTGCATAGTCTAACCCTAAAGCCGATTATAAAGATTGTGGGACATTGATACGATAAATATAAACAGGATTGCCCTTGTAGTTGGTTTGTATGGTTTTCTGCATCCCATTTTTAAGGGCTACTTTTTGAGAAGCCCTATTGTTGATATGTATGATGGAGATAAGGGAAGGTGCCAGCTGGCGGTCAAAAGCATATTTTTTACAGGCCATGGCGGCTTCTATGGCAAAACCTTGTTGTCGGTAGTTGGGGAGTATGGAATACCCAATTTCCAATTCCTCCTTTCCGTCCACGGTTTGGATAAGTAAGCCACAAAGCCCAATCAATACATGGGATTCTTTTAAAACAAGGGCGTTCATACCACCAAGCAGGTTTTCATAACGCTCAAAAATGCGGTCAAACTGTTCTTGGCAAGCTTGGATAGAGTCGGAAGGAATCCCGTCCCAATGCTGCGTGGATTCCGGGTCATGGTAAAAAGGCAGCCAAGTTTCAAAATCTGACGGCTGTACTTTTCTAAAGTAAAGACGTTCACTTTCTTGCTGTTCAAGTAGGTGTTTTGCCATGGTGTCAGCGCGTATAGGAAATGCTATCGCCAACCTCCAACAGCCATTTTTCTGCAAGACCGGCATTTACCTCCAACACATATTTTATGGGTACTTGGGAAGACAATCCCGTTTCGTTCAAAGGCTGGGCATTTTCCTGGAAACTAGCGATCCTCAGGTTTTCATCAATGAAAATGATATCCAAGGGGATTTTGGTGTTTTTCATATAAAAGGAATGCATGGCAACATCCGGAAATATAAAAAGCATGCCTTGTTTTTCTTCCATAGAGGTACGATACATTAAGCCTGTTTGGGTTTCGTAATCGGTTTCCGCTATTTCAATATCCAATGCGGAAAGCAAGGAATCCTTTTTAAAAATGCGAAGTTTTCCTTCTTTGGTGAAATCTATGGTTTCCGTTTTAATTTCTTTTTTTACATTGTCTTTGCAAGCGGTGAAAAGCAGAAAGGAAAAAAGGAACAAAAAATACTTCATAGTATTGGAATATAGGATTTATTGCCTACTTGCAGTGGGTCTAAACATAAAATAAAGGCCGATTAAAATCATGGGAATACTCAACCATTGGCCGGTGGTAAAGGTGCCCCAAGTTTCTTCAAACCCTCCCTGACTTTTCTTAAAATACTCCACCACAAAACGTGCGGTCCAAAGCCCTACCATAAATAGCCCAAACAAAAAGCCGGATTTTTCACTTTTATTGGTTTTCCAATAGGTAAACCACATGGCGGCAAATAAAATAAGGTAAAGGAAAGCTTCGTACAATTGTGCCGGATGGCGGTAGGGGATACTTTCCAAAATCTGGGAAAATTCCGGTTTGTTTTCAATGGCTTTATAAGCGGCACTTGCAGTCTTTTCCTTGGTGAGCTGTATGGCTTTATACGCCGGCATATCATCAGAATCGCGAATAAAACGCGTTGCCAAGGCAAAAGATTTATCCACAATGTTACCGTTGATTTCAGAATTGAAAAAATTACCCAACCGAACACAAGCGGCCCCAATGGCACAGGTGATAGTGACCCTGTCCAAGACCCATAAAAATTTCATGTCCTTAAACTTTCTAGAAAAAAAGTATAATGCCACAATGGCGGCAATAGCGGCACCATGACTGGCCAAGCCCGTAAAACCGGTAAATTCAAATTTAGGCACCGTTTTTATGGGTAGTAAAATGGATAATGGGTCTGAGGAAAACAATTCAGGTTGGTAAAACAATACATGTCCCAATCTTGCCCCTAACATTATGGAAATTACGGCGTAAAGAAACAAGGAATCCAATCTTTCCAATGGCCTGTTCTCTTTTTTAAAAATCTTTTTCATGATTTGGAAACCGACCAAAAAGGCTATTATCCATAGCAGGTTATAATACTTGATTTGGGCAAATCCTATCTTGAATAGGGTGTCATCCGGATTCCAATTGAAACCTAAAAAGTACATATGGGTTTGTTTTGGGCTAAGATAGTTATTTACCTACAAGGGTATGGGCAATAGGAATTAGAATTTATGGATTTGGTTTAGAAACCGGAATTAAGAATCTAGAGGTAAGAGCAAAGAAGCAAGAGACAAGAAAATTACTGAGAATGTTGTTTTCCGGGGTTAAATATTTTTTTTAATATCAAACAGTATGCTAAATACATGGCACCATCTTTTATTTGAAATTGAACTTGATTCTTGAATTTGAACTTAACCTAAGGCACAGGGTCATACCCGCTGCCTCCCCATGGGTTGCAACTAAAAATGCGCTTTACGGACAACCAACCCCCTTTAAAAAGCCCATGCTTTTTTAAGGCTTGCAAGGTGTAGGTGGAGCAGGTTGGGGAATACCTGCAGGTAGCAGGTGTCAAAGGGGAAATCAAAATCTGATACGCCCGTACCAAAAATACAAATGGGGCTATCAAGATTTTTTTCATGGCACGTTATTATGGTGATGTACGCCCTTAGTTTAAGGTAAAAGTAGTACCCTCTTTACCATCCTTAAGTTGTATGCCCAATTCCAGCAATTCATCCCTTATTTTATCGGAAGTAGCAAAATCCTTATTTGCGCGGGCATTATTGCGCAATTGAATGAGGAGGTCTACCACGCCGGAAAGGGTTTTGGTGTTTCCTGAGCTTTCTTTTTGGTTTTCAAGTCCTAAAACATCAAAAACAAAGGTGTTGACTATGTTTTGCAGTACATCTTTGTCCTTTTGGGAAATGCTTTCTTTTCCTTCTTTAATAAGGTTGATATGCTTAACCGCCTCAAATAGATGGGAAATTAGAATGGGCGTATTAAAATCGTCGTTCATGGCATCATAGCATCGTTGTTGCCATGCAGGAATATCAAAATCCGTGGTAGTGCCGCTTGCTGTTATGGTCTCCAGGTTTTTAAGGCCCTCCATCAACCTGTAAAATCCTTTTTCAGAGGCTAACAAGGCATCATTGCTTAAATCCAAAATACTGGTATAATGCGCTTGTAACATAAAAAAACGCACTACGGAAGGCGAAAAAGGTTTGCTTAAAATGGAATTTTCACCGCTAAAAATCTCATTGGGATAAATATTGTTATCCGTTGATTTGGACATTTTTTTACCGTTCAATGTCAACATATTGGCGTGCATCCAATAGTTTACGGGAGAATGACCTGTACTGGCCTCTGCTTGCGCAATTTCACATTCGTGATGCGGAAATTTTAAATCCATTCCTCCGCCATGAATATCAAAAGTATCTCCCAAATATTTGGTACTCATTGCGGTACATTCCAAATGCCAACCAGGAAAACCATCGCCCCACGGGGATGGCCAGCGCATAATATGCTGGGGTTCCGCTTTTTTCCAAAGGGCAAAATCTTGTGGGCTTTTCTTTTCGTCTTGAGCGGCCAATGCACGGGTATTGGCGATCATATCTTCCAGCTTACGTCCGCTCAGTTTGCCGTAGTCATTGGTTTTGTTGAACTTGATGACATCAAAATAGACAGAACCGTTGGCTTCATAGGCAAAACCCTTTTTCAGGATTTCTTTGATGATTTCAATTTGTTCAATAATGTGTCCGGTAGCCGTTGGTTCAATGCTTGGCGGTAAAAAATTAAACTGTTGCAGTGTTTCATGAAAGTCTACGGTATATCGTTGTACGACCTCCATGGGTTCCAGTTGCTCCAATTTCGCTTTTTTGGCAATCTTATCCTCCCCGTCATCGGCATCATTTTCCAAATGCCCGGCGTCCGTAATATTACGTACGTAGCGTACCTTATATCCCAGATGTTTAAGGTACCTAAATATCATATCAAATGACATAAAAGTACGGCAGTTCCCTAAATGCACATTGCTGTAAACCGTAGGTCCACAAACATACATACCCACATAGCCTTCCTTTATGGGTTTAAAAATATCTTTTTTACCAGAAAGGGAATTTGAAATTTGAAGGGTTTGCTGCTCAAAAAGTTGCATTAGAACTCGGTATCTAGATTGATGTATTCCAAAAATTCACGTCGTGTAGCTTCTTCCTTGAATTTTCCACCGTATTCGGCTGTGACTGTGCTACTTTCAATATCACGAATACCCCTAGAGTTTACACATAGGTGTTTGGCATCTATAACACAGGCAACATCCTTGGTGCCCAAAACCTGTTGAAGCTCCTTAACAATTTGAATACTAAGACGTTCCTGAACCTGTGGGCGTTTTGCAAAGTAATCCACTATTCGGTTCATTTTGGAGAGTCCTACCACGGTGCCATTGGAAATATATGCTACATGCGCTTTTCCTACAATTGGGAGTAGATGGTGTTCGCAAGTGGAGTATAAGGTAATATTCTTTTCCACCAGCATTTCACCGTACTTGTATTTGTTATCAAAGGTGGAAGCCTTTGGTTTTCTATCTGGATGTAGTCCTCCAAACACTTCTTTTACAAACATTTTTGCGACCCGTTTTGGGGTGCCCATCAAACTGTCATCCTCCAAATCCAGACCCAAGGTGAGCATAATTTCGCGCACATTGGTTTCTATACGGTTGATTTTTTCATCATCGGTAAGGACAAAGGCATCCTTACGTAATGGGGTATCCTGTGCAGAGGCTACATGGCCGTCACCGCGCTCCTCATACTGTTCTTCCAAAGTTTTTTCTACTTCCATTTAAGGGTAAATGCGATTGGCAAAGATATACATTAATGCCCTATTTAACATCGATGTATTGGGCTTTGACAACATAAATTCTTGTTAAGGTAAAAAGAAGCCTAATTTTGGTAGTACCAAATTAGCTGACCTATAATGAAACCGCAAATAACGTTATTATTTGTAAATTTATTCTTATCAATATTTGCTTTTGGACAAGTATCCCCAGATTGTGCTACGGCGATTCCTATATGCTTCAATACACCCATTAATGGCGGTACCAATGGTTTTGCCGCTGAAGATTTCAACGGTGAAGCAGCATCTGGTTGTTTGGAACGTACAACATCCGGTTCCATAGAATCCAACTCGGCATGGTATCGCTTTAGGACCAATGCTTCAGGCGAACTGGGTTTTAACATTGGACATGATAGTGCGGAGGATTGGGACTTTGCCTTGTATTTGGCTACGGACTGCACCACTTTAGGAGACCCTATCCGATGTAACTTTTTTGATAATGCCGATCAAAGTACATTTATAGGTCTTGGAGAAGATCCTACTGGTGACGTAACCAACGTACAATATGAGGATTATATTATGGTAGAACCGGGTCAGGATTACTACCTGTTCATCAATAATTTTAGCAATGTAAACTCCGGTTTTTCCATTCAGTTTTCAGGGCAACTTTTCGTTGACCATTCCAATGCTGCTTTGGACTGTTCTATAATAAGCAATCTTTTGGGAGCCCCTATTGCGGCTTGCTCCAATACCCCTGTAGTTTTAGATGCAACCACACTTAATGCCCTTTCTTATAACTGGTTTCAAGATACGGGTAACGGATTTGTGCCGCTTGCGGGCGAAGTCTCTGAAACCTTAACGGTTATGCAGGATGCCGTATATAGGGTTGAGGTAATTACGGGGACTGGGAATATCATCAGTGATGTACAGGTTGCTTTTTCCCAGGCACCCACGTCTTTTTTGGTGGAGGACGAGTCCTTTTGCCAGAGTTTGTTAGGTTATAATTTTGAAAGAAAAACTGAGGAGGTCATTGGAACCCAAGACCCAGAAACTTTGTTGGTCAGTTATTTTATAAGTCAACAAGATGCCGATCTAAATGCCAATCCCTTACCGGAAGGCTATGTACCGCCCATAGGTGATCAACGATTGTATATACGGGTAGCTTCAGCAGAAAACCCGGACTGTTTTGATGCATCACAAAACTTTTTGTTGACTACCATTGCACCCCCGGAATTGGGAGAGGATGAAGTAATACGACTATGTGATGGGGAGCCCAGTATCCTTATTGGAGAAGAAAACACCATTCCAGAATACACCTATTCTTGGAGTACCGGGGAGACAACACCAGCCATTACGGTTACGGAAGAAGGAACCTATATTTTGAGTGCCAGTACCATGGTGGACAACACCTTTTGTGTGCGTACAAGAACCTTTACGGTAATAGCATCTGTAGTGCCCGAAATATCAGGTGTTGAAATTGATGATTTTAGTTATAGCAATACCGTACGGGTCTTAACGGACGTAGTGGGGGATTTTGAATACCGTTTGGATGATGGGGCGTATCAAGAAAGTCCGGTTTTTGAAGGGGTATTACCTGGCGACCATGTTGTTTCTATGCGCGACATTAATGGCTGTGGTGTAGACACCCAAGATATTGCGGTAGTAGGCTATATCCCGTTTTTTACCCCAAACGGGGATGGTGTCAATGAGGATTGGCATTTATTGGGTTTGGAATTTTTAGAGGACCCTCGGGTGAACATTTTTGATAGGTTTGGAAAATTGATCGTGCAATTGACGGAGGAATCCGATGGTTGGGACGGAACTTATAATGGCGTGCAATTGCCGGGAACCGACTATTGGTTTAAGCTAAGCTTTTTAGACGAAAATGGTACTAGGGTAGAAGCACAATTTCTTCAGAATAATTTTTCTTTACGGCGATAATAGGAAGATCCCTTTAACATTTGATATTGCAGTTTATCGATTAAATGTAGATTTTTTCGGTAAACGTATACTAAATAGTGCCAAGGTTCAGTTATTAGGGGGTATAATGATGTAAGAATAGCTCTAAATTTTATGCGAACACTATTTTGTGCTATCAGCTCCTTCCTACTATTCGCGCAATTTAGCCTTGCGCAAAACTCACCGGATTGTAGATCCGCGGTTCCCGTTTGTGCAGATGCCCCCATTATGGGTATGGCAGACGGCAATGGCGATATTGATGATTTTGATCCCGAAATTATTAGGGAAACCGGATGTCTGCAAAAAGGCAGTGTAGATGCTGCCAATATCGAAAACAACACCGCTTGGTATGTCTTTAGGGCTGGAACCGACGGTCAAATAGGTTTCAATATTGAGGCCTTGCCCGTAATTCCTGGTGGTACGATTACCGCAGAGTGGGATTTTGCATTGTATGGCCCCTTTGATCAAACAACCGGTGATAACTTTTGTGCAACCATTGGAAACGGGGACGTTCAACCCATACGCTGCAATTACGAATTTAACGAAACCAGATTTACAGGTTTGGGAACCAACCCCGAAAATGGGCGGTTGGGCGCACCCAACGTTGTTGGAAGTCAAAACACCTATGACGAATTTATCAATGTGCAAGCTGGGGAACTTTATTTTCTGCTAATTAACAATTTTAGAAATAATGCTGATG
>CALGQU010000030.1 GCA_937959125.1 uncultured Croceitalea sp. | reverse complement strand
GAATCTAATGAAGATTCTTCTGAAAATGAGGATAACACTACTGAAGAAGATACTGATGGCGAAACCGAAGAGGATACCTCAGATGATAATACTTCGGATGGTGATACTTCGGATGGTGAAACTTCGGATGGTGATACTTCTGATGAAGGAACATCGGACGGAAATGATGAAACCACATCGGAAACTAATAGCCCTTTAGTAGGAATTTGGGTTATTTCTGAATTAAGGGTGGATGAATCCGTGGATGACGATGATTTGGATTTTGCCCAACAGATCGTTGATTTTTTGGTAGGGGAAGATTGTGATTTGGTAACTTTTGATTTTAATGATGACGAAAGGGTTCAAGTGGATAATAGGGTCAACTTTTTAAGACCATCAGCAACTCCTACTGGTCTTACAGTGCCTTGTCCAGAAGAGAGTGATATGGAAAATTCCGCTTGGTCCTTGGAAGGCGATCAACTTACCTTTATAAATGACATGGAGGAAGAACTGACCATCACCGTAACTTTTGAGGACGAGGATACTTTGATTATTGCAGGAAGTGACATCAACGCCGAGAATTTTACCGGCGCGGAAGCGGTTTTTACCAGGCAATAATTTTTCTAAAAAAAATATAATAATGCCCGCTTTAAGCGGGCATTATTTGTTTTAGGGCATGTATCAACGCAAGATTAGCTTCCTTATCCCCAATACTTATCCGCACTTTGCCCGGCGCCCCAAATTGGGAAACCGGTCGTACCATAATCCCATATTGCATCAACTTGTCCGCAAACTCAAATTCCGGATAAGGAGGGTCAATAATAAAGAAGTTGGCTTCCGTTGGCCAATAGGTAATCCCTAGCTTATCAAACTCCGCGGATAGCATTTTTCTTCCCGCTAAAACCGTATTTACGGTTTCAGTGATAAAATCGGTATCATTCAAAGCCCCTATGCCCGCTTCAATAGAAGTAATGGGCAATAAAAAAGGTTTGTGGATCTGTCTTAAATAATTTGCTATGGTTTTGGTGGTATAACAATAGCCAATACGCTGGCCTGCCAAGCCATAAGTTTTAGAGAAGCTGTTCACGGCAATAACAGGATGTTCCGCTGCTACATAGGGCAATGCGGTAACGTAATCTTCCGCATGGGCAAAGTGCCGGTAAACCTCATCAAGAACAACAACGATATTTTTGGGGACCCTATTAAAGAAATCATCCAAAACGGGTTTAGGGATGTAAGTTCCGGTGGGATTGTTAGGGCTCGTAAGAAAGATCACTTTGGTCTTAGGGGTAATTGCCTTTAAAATTCCTTCTACGTCCAAATCGTAATTGGGTTGGGTCAAAGGGACGTCCACCTGTGTGGCGCCGTACCATCTTGAAAAAACCGAATAGGGAAGAAAGCACGGGTTGGAATAGATGACCTCATCACCCTCATTAATGAAGGCCCTTAAGACCATATCAATAATTTCTGAACCGCTGTTGCCGCAAATAAACTGGTCTTCCGTTAATGCACCATTAAAATCGTGTACAAGGGCATGTCTTAGACGAATATCGGTCTGGTCCGGATAGAGGGATAGGTCATCCGCAACTTTTTTAACGGCTTCCACGGCCATAGGCGATGCACCTAAAGGGTTTTCATTGGAAGAAAGCTTGTAGATCTTTTGATTGCCATGCGGGATGTTCTTACCACCCTGGTATACCTCCTTAGGTTCCAAAAAAGGTTTGAAAACTGATGTAATCTCGCTCATGTTAGAGGGTTTCTGCATGCATTAAAACGGCCATGGCCTTTGCCGTTTCTCCTTCTTCTAAAATTCTTTGTGCCAACCAGTGTAATTGCAATTTATGGGAAACGGTGTCGCTGCCCACTTTTTTGGCCAGCATGACCAGTTCATCGTCTTGTTGCATGCTAGCTATTTCAGCTCTGCTGGGCAGGGCTTCAAGGTTGCCCAACCTCCCCAGGTTATTTCCCGTTAGCACGGTGCTATTGCGAATTCCTTCCGGTAGGGCGTCAATACCAATGCCTTGGGTCTTTATGGGTTTTGGTATCTCAAACAAAGACGTTCCATTGGACCGTGTGTACCAGCTACCACCCATTCTGCCTACCAAGTCAAGCTTTGTAGTATCCAATGTATCGTTGCTCAAATACTTTTGGTTGATGTGGATCAGCTCTACCTTGCATAGGATTAAGTTACCGGCACCTGGGGTATCCGCCAATTCAATGATTTCCGTTACGGAACATTCAAAAGAAACCGGGGCTTCGCCCACACGTGGTGGTTTTACCTTGTCACTGGGAACTTCCGTAAATCCCGCTTTTATAAATTCGTTCACCCCTTTGCCATAGGCAGTGCTGGATAAGGACATTTGCTCTACCATAGGGTGGTTTACAATATTAATGACCACTTCTGGCACTTCTTTTACATTTTGATGGCTATGCTTCAAGCTGTTGTCCCTACCGCTCCTAGCTGGGGAAAATATCAATACCGGTGGATTGGAACTGAACACGTTGAAGTAACTGAACGGACTTAGATTGACGTTGCCTTTGGCATCAATGGTACTTGCAAAACAAATGGGCCGCGGCGCCACCGCAGTCAATAGGATACCGTGCAGGTCTTGTTGGGAAATATCAGTAGGATGAATGGTTTTTATCATGTGCTATAGTATCTATGCAATAGGTTTTATTTTGCAGGAAGGATTTTTGTCGAAACTTCACCAAAACCAATCCGCTTTCCGTTCTTTTCCGCAAAACCGCGCATGGTCACGGTATCGCCATCCAAAATGAACTTACGCTCCGTGCCATCCTTCATTTTAAGGGGTTTGGTGCCCATCCAAGCCAATTCCAACATGGATCCGTACGAGTTTTCATCCTTTCCGGAAATGGTGCCGGAACCGTAAAGATCGCCAATATTTATATTACATCCATTCACTGTTTGGTGCGCCAATTGTTGGGCCATGTTCCAGTACATGTATTTAAAATTGCTTTTGCAAACCGTCTGTTCACTGCCATTATCTGGGGTTATCCCAACTTCTAGATGAATGTCATAGTTTTTAAGACCCTCATATTCAAGGTAAGGAAGCACTTTTGGGTCTTGTTGGGGTCCATGGACTTTAAAAGGGGCTAAAGCTTCTAAGGTAACGATCCATGGAGAGATGTGGGAGGCAAAGTTCTTTGCCAAAAAAGGACCTAAGGGCACATATTCCCATTTTTGAATATCCCTAGCGGACCAATCATTGAAAAGCACCAATCCAAAGATATGATCTTCTGCCTCGGCAGTACTTACGGATTCTCCCAAGGCCGTATTCTTGCCTGTTATAAAACCCATTTCCAGTTCAAAGTCCAATCGTTGTGTGGGACCAAAAACGGGCGGTTCCTCTGCTTTTGGTTTGGTTTGTCCCTTAGGTCTATGTATTGGTTCTCCACTGACAACAATGGAACTGGCACGGCCATGGTACCCTACCGGAATATGTTTCCAGTTGGGCAATAATGCATTTTCTGGATCCCGGAACATTTTGCCGACGTTGGTGGCGTGCTCAATGCTGGAATAGAAATCGGTATAATCGTTCACGTAGACGGGCATATGCATTTGCGCCTCGGATCGTTTTACAAACAATTCTGGCTTATTGGCCAAAATGGAGGTGTCATCTTGCAACCATAGTTGAATATCGCGCCGTACTTTTTTGGTGATCTCTTTTCCCAATCCTATAAAATCGTTCAGGACCTCTTTTTCAAGAACCGCGGTATTAAAATCAAAGACATCCAATTCTGCTACGGCGGCCAAATCTAAAATATGTTCGCCAACGGCAACTCCGGCCCTTGGGCTTCTGTCTTGTGTTGAAAAAATTCCGAAAGGAATATTGTGTATGGAAAAATCTGAATTTTCAGGAATGTTTATGATCATTTTTTATCTCTCTATTTATATGGGTCGATGGATTCGGAATTTTAATTTTCTAACGTCTCGTCCTCACCCTTTGGGGGAGTCAGAGGGGGCATCCACCCAAGATTTATAATAGGTGCCGTCATCAATCCTAAGGGCATTTTCAGTAAGTTGTAATGGCTTAAAAGTATCGATCATTACGGCCAATTCCTCGGTTTCCTTTTTGCCGATGCTCGCTTCGTAAGTACCGGGGTGCGGACCATGTGGAATCCCAGCGGGGTGCAGGGAAATGTATCCGGGACCAATGCCCGTGCGGCTCATAAAATCACCATCTACATAATATAACATCTCATCGGAATCAATATTACTGTGATTGTAGGGTGCTGGAATAGCCTTTGGATGATAGTCGTAAAGCCTTGGGCAGAAAGAACAAATGACAAAAGCACTGGTTTCAAAGGTTTGGTGTACCGGTGGTGGTTGGTGTACGCGACCGGTAATGGGTTCAAAATTGTGTATGGAAAATCCGTAAGGGTAATTGTACCCATCCCACCCAACAACATCAAAAGGATGCGTAGCATACACCAAATGGTGCAACATGCCCTGTTTTTTGATTTTCAGGACAAATTCCCCTTTTTCATCATGGGTCTGTAAATCCTGCGGTAGTTTATAATCGCGCTCACAAAAAGGGGAATGCTCCAACAATTGTCCAAACCAATTGCGATAGCGTTTTGGGGTATATATGGGATGAAAAGACTCTGCATATAAAATGCGATTGTCCTCCGTATCAAACTCCATTTGATAGATCATGCCTCTTGGGATAATCAAATAATCCCCATATTCAAAAGGGATATTCCCTAAAAACGTCTTTAAGGTACCGGTGCCTCTATGGATAAAAAGCATTTCATCCGCATCGGAATTCTTATAGAAATAAGAAGTCATGGACTTCTTGGGAGCGGCCAACCCAATATGCACATCATTATTGACGAGCATAGGTTCGCGGGCTTCCAAAAAATCGTCAGC
>CALGQU010000029.1 GCA_937959125.1 uncultured Croceitalea sp. | reverse complement strand
TAACGGCAAGCACGCTATTTGTAGCTTGTAGCGATGATGAAAATCCAATTGACACACCGCCGGTGACGGGAGGGGATGATGACGATCCAATGACAGGTGGAGGAGATCCGCTTACCGAAGTGGAATTTGATGCCAATGGCGATTGGACACAAGATACGCTGGATGCTTTTGCAGAAAGATTAGGCGTGAATGCCGATGCTACCGGAGCGGATGAATCTGCATTTGCCTTCACCACAACTTCAACAACTATTGGAAACACGGTATTACCAACAGATTTTACGGCAACACAGACATTAACTGGGGAAATTACCGCAGACCTTACTTTGGATGCCAATGAAGTATATGAAATAGTAGGTGCCGTATTTGTACGATCTGGGGTTACCCTAACGATACCGGCCGGAACCTTTTTATTCGCCAACTCGGCGAACAATGCCGCCATTGATGGCGATGTTACTGCCGCGGATGTCATTGTGGTCAACCAAGGAGGCATGATCAATGCCGTTGGTACTGCAGATAACCCTGTAGTTTTTAGTTCTTCAACACAAACCTCAGGTTCTTGGGGTGGAATTGTAGTATTAGGGAACGCCCCTATCAATCTGACAGGCGGTGTAGGAAGTGCAGAGGTGGCCGATAATGTTGGTGAAGAGTTACCTTACGGGGGAACTGTTGCCGATGATAGTTCCGGTAACCTTTCGTATGTTATATTAGCCTACCCAGGTACTCAAATTAACACGGATGCAGAATTTAACGGATTCTCTTTCTACGGTGTTGGTTCTGGGACCACCCTTAATTTCTTACAGGTATTCCAAGGACAGGATGACGGTTTTGAATGGTTTGGTGGAACGGTGAATGCCAGCAATCTTTACGCTGAAGCGTTTGATGATTCTTTTGACTGGGCAGAAGGTTTTGTAGGAACTTTGGATAATATTATTGCCGATCAACCATCAGGTGCCGATCATTGCATTGAGGCGGATAACTTGAGTGCGGACAACGATGCCATGCCAAGATCCAACCCCAATGTAATCAATGCCACTTTCAACTGTTCGGGGGATGATGATGCCGTACGACTTAGAAGGGGAACTTCTGTACAAATGGATAATATCTTCTTTGATATTAGCGGAAACAGTAGGGTTCATTTTGAAATCGATGACGTTGTTACAGGCCAACTCATTCTTGATGATGTAACCACATTCGCCAACATTGGTGTAGATGCCGGAAACCCTGCTTTTGCAGGCAATGCCAACAACTAAAAGGGCATATATTTTTATCAAACGCTATTTAAAACCCCGCCTAGGCGGGGTTTTTTGTTGTTTCATCGAAAAGAAGTGCTTTCTTAACACCCAAAAATCTTAAGGAATAGCTAAATTTTTTATATTTGTGGTATAGCTTTTGTAACCCCAACTCTATATGAAGCAACTTTACACTGTCATTTTCTTCCTTATGGTCGCCGTTGGTTTCTCCCAAGAATCCCAACAAGGAGGGGATATTGATGGGTTTAAGCTATATCCTAATCCCACCATTTCTGGAAAGATTTACATTACCACTGCGGACAATGCCCCAAAAACAATACATATTTTTGATGTATTGGGAACCCAAGTGCTAAAAGCGACAATCCTAGGTAAAGAGTTGGATGTATCCAACTTGGATAAAGGGGTGTATATTTTGCGGGTCTTGGAGAAAGACAACGTAGCTACCCGAAAATTGATCATCAAGTAATACCCAAAAAGCAAACTTCACCTTTTTGTTTTCTTTAAAGCAACCTTTCTTTTTTTAAACGTTTGTATTTTAAAAAGTGGTTTAAACTTTTTCTAATACTATACCGATCCGCGTGTTGGAAAAGGGAGTTAGCTTGCCATGTAATGGCAAGCCAGGGGGAGAGTCGATAGTGGGCATTAACCTTATGGGATTAAGGTCAATCTCCCCTTTCTTTCTCCTGTTAGTCGAAATTCATTCCCCTCTTCTCTAAAGAGGAGAGCTAAAGCATTTTCTTAAACCAAAAACTCCTCCCTTTTTTAAAGGGAGGTGGATTGTCAAGTATTGACAAGACGGAGGGATTGAAATTGATATTATTTGAAGAGGGGAGGCTTTCTCAAAAGATCTATTAATTTCCTGTCAAGCTAAAATACAAGTTCTTTCCATCAGACGAAAGGAGGTGGTATTAGCATAGCAAAGATGGAGGGTACTAAAAAACACGGCTTTTCCTACGTAATTTGCTTGTGAGCATACCATTCATCGGTCTTACCTACAATCTTTTGCGTTTCACAACATTTTCTAGAACCCTGTAATTCAATTACATACTTTTACTATGCTTTTGTTCCCAAATCAGCATATATGAAGAAAATCTACTTAATTCTACTTATGGCTCTACCACTATTCACATTTGGCCAAGAACTGGTCACTGTCAATGACGCCAAACCACTTGAAGTAAAAGGTTTTAAAATGTATCCCAATCCTGCGTATGGGGAAGAGGTATACATTACAACGGCCAGCAACGGCAATAAACAGATACAAGTGTTCGATGTTTTTGGAGAAGTAGTGCTGCGAGATAAAATTGCGACCAATACCTTGAATATCTCCAAATTGGTCCCCGGAGTATACGTATTGCAAGTCACCGAAGATAAAAAGACCATGACCAGAAAACTGGTCGTCAAATAAACCTATATCAATATATTTTTAGGAAACCTCGTTCCATGGAGCGGGGTTTTTTATGTAACATGGGTTCGATATACATTTACAGCGTTTTAGAGAAAAGGCCAATATATGTTGGGAAAAGTCATTTCGATACATTTCGCTGTGCGAAACCTCAATGACCGGGATTTCTGGACTCCGAGTGTTCTGCAAGAACATATCGAGGAGTCCCATTCGAGTGTTCTGCAAGAACGTATCGAGGAGTCCAGTACGAGTTTTCCCCTGATGTATTGCTCCCTGTAATACGTATTGGGAGTTTTTTTTCAACGGTTGCCAGCCCTTGTCAAAGGCTGTACTGCCCCAAAGCCTGCCTTAAAATTAAAATCTTGTTTCTTACAAATGCGTCACGGGCTTGCCGCGGGCTAGTTAACTTTGGCTAATTTTGCACCAATGACAATGGACACCGACGCCATATTCGCTATTAAGACTTCATTGGAGTTTGAAGCCCTAGCCCTAAAGGTATTCCAGCTGCAATATGCCAAAAACAAGGTTTATAAAAGCTATTGCGATTATTTGAACATAACACCCAATGAGATAAAGACTTTAAAGGACATCCCATTTCTACCTATCGCCTTTTTTAAATCCAAAAAAATTATCACCGGCACTCAAAAAACCACTGTTATTTTTAGCAGTAGTGGCACTACGGGAGGTAGTACCAGCAAGCATTATGTGACCGATATTTCCTTATACGAAAAAAGTTTTAGGAACGCTTTTGAACTTTTTTATGGCGATGTATCCTCTTACTGTATCCTAGCCTTGCTACCTTCTTATTTGGAACGCAGCGGTTCTTCCCTTATCCATATGGCCCATGATTTTATCAATCTGTCCAAGTATGATGAAAGTGGTTTTTATTTGAATAATCTGGATGAATTAAAAACGACCCTGTTGCAATTGGAGGCTAAAGGTGTAAAAACCCTTCTTTTAGGGGTTTCTTTTGCCTTATTGGATCTTGCGGAGCACTTTGGCGTACCGCTAAAACATACCACTATTATGGAAACGGGCGGAATGAAGGGAAGGCGAAAGGAAATGATACGGGAAGAAATGCATTCGTTTTTACAGGAAAAAATGGGCGTTGCCCAAATCCACTCGGAATACGGGATGACGGAATTGCTCTCCCAAGCTTACTCCAAAGGAAATGGCTTGTTCCAATGTCCTCCTTGGATGAAGGTACTTACCCGGGATACCGAGGATCCTCTCTCCTTGCAGAATGCTGGGAAAAGCGGGGGTATCAACATCATTGATTTAGCCAATAGCAATTCCTGTTCGTTTATTGCCACCCAAGATTTAGGTAGGGTTTATGCCAATGGTTCTTTTGAGGTACTCGGAAGGTTTGACCATGCAGAAATACGGGGTTGCAACCTTATGGTGATATAACCCCTAGTTTCTTCTTAAGGAATAGCTTATTTCATCATCGGCAATTAGGGGCTCGTCCACAAAATTTAAAGTAAGTACGTTGCCGTCTAAAGTAAAGCGATACGCCCTGCCATCATCAAGAACAATAGTTTCCCCTACTTCTTGATACGAATACCGGCCTGCCGGCCTAAAATACTCCAAACCGTTGCCATTCTGCGAAACAAGAATTTCATTGTTCTCCGTATTAAAACGAAGCTCCGTTTGTTCAAAACCTAGTGGATCGGGAAATCCACAAAAACAAGAAACATTGGTCAATGTCCACACCCCGCTTAAAGCGGTATCCATACCCTCCGTACTATCGTCGGAAGAACAAGAAAGGACACATAAGGTCAAAAGAAGTATTAGGTAATTTTTCATTTCCTAAAATTTAGTACGGTATCAACCCAAATTTTGCCACTAATTAAGATGAGCCGCTACATAGCTACGTAGACCGTTTTATAAAAGATGTTTTATTCCCTAAAAGGTTGTTTACTCCCGTACTAGAATTACGTAGTAATTTTTTTTACCTTTTTGTAGCAGCACAAACTTATTGTTGATCAGGTCGTTTTTGGTAATGCTATAATCTTCCTTTACTTTTTCTTTGTTTACGGAAATGGAATTCTGTTTCAACTCCCTACGGGCCTCACCGTTGGAGCCCAAAAAACCTGTTTTAGCGGCCAGTGCACCTATCATGTCCAAGCCTTCCTCAATTTGGTCCATACCCACTTCTGCTTGGGGCACCCCATCAAAAACATCCAAGAAGGTTGCTTCGTCCAATCCCTTTAAATCCTCGGAAGTTGATTTTCCAAACAAGATATTACTCGCTTTTACGGCGTTGTCCAAATCTTCCTTGGAATGCACCATCACCGTAATTTCCTCTGCCAAGCGCTTTTGTAACGCCCGCATGTGCGGGGCTTCTTTATGTGCTGCTATTAGCGTTTCTATTTCATCTTTGGATAGCAACGTAAAAATCTTGATGTACTTCTCCGCATCTTCATCAGAGGTATTCAGCCAATATTGGTAAAAACGATATGGTGATGTCCTGTTAGCATCCAACCAAATATTGCCGCTTTCGGTTTTTCCAAATTTGGTGCCGTCCGCCTTGGTAATCAAAGGGCAGGTCAATGCATAGCCTTTGCCCCCACCAATACGTCTAATGAGTTCCGTTCCCGTAGTAATATTGCCCCATTGGTCACTACCCCCCATTTGAAGGGTACAGTTATGGGTTTGGTACAGGTGAAGAAAATCATAGCCCTGCACCAATTGATAGGTAAACTCCGTAAAGGACATGCCTTCTTTGGCATCTGACGATAAGCGCTTTTTTACGGAATCCTTGGCCATCATATAATTTACGGTGATATGCTTACCAACATCACGAATGAAATCCAAAAAGGAAAAATCTTTCATCCAGTCATAATTATTGACCAAGATAGCGGCATTTGCTTCTTGGCTACCAAAATCCAAAAAACGCCCTAGTTGTTCCTTTAAGGCTTCTTGGTTATGGCGTAAGGTAACCTCATCCAAAAGGTTCCTCTCTGCGGACTTGCCAGAGGGATCTCCGATCATCCCAGTAGCACCCCCTACCAAGGCAACGGGCTTATGGCCTGCCAATTGAAAGTGTCTAAGCATCATTACACCTACCAAATGGCCAATATGTAAAGAATCTGCCGTAGGGTCAATACCCACATAGGCCGCTTGCATTCCTTTCTGCAAGTGTTCTTCCGTTCCCGGCATGGCATCGTGCAACATACCTCTCCATGCTAATTCCCCAACAAAATTTTTGGCCATTTTAAAAAGTTATGGTTTCTGCTGCAAATATAGAATCTTAACCGTACTTGGTCACTATTTTAAATGCAAATGGGTACATTTGAACATGATTCTAGTTACGGGTGGTACCGGTCTTGTAGGAGCGCATCTATTGTATAGATTGGTGCAAGATGGCCAAAGACCTAGGGCCATTTATCGTACTGAAAAAAGCCTTGCAAAAGCCAGGAAAGTATTTTCCTATTATGCAACGGATTGGAAAAAGGCGTTTGATACCATCCATTGGGTGGTGGCCGACATCAACGATATTGTTGCCTTGGAACAGGCGTTTAAGGGAATTACCCATGTATTCCACGCAGCGGCCCTTATCTCTTTTGACCCCAAAGATTATAAAAAGCTATTGCATGTTAACGTAGCGGGTACCGCCAATGTGGTCAATGCGGGTATTGCCGCCCAAGTAAAAAAAATCTGCTATGTGAGTTCCATTGCGGCTTTGGGTTCCCCTATTGGAAACAAAGAGGTTACGGAAGCTACGGAATGGAACATGGATGACAATAACGGCTATGCCATATCCAAACATTTGGGTGAAATGGAGGTATGGCGGGCATCCCAAGAGGGTATAGACATTGCGATAATTAACCCTGGGGTTGTTATAGGAATCGGGTCTTGGAAAACCGGAAGTGGACTTCTGTTTAGCACGGCATGGAAAGCACCTTCCCATTATTTACCAAACGGAACCGGTTTTGTTACCGTTAACGATGTGGTTATGGCTATGGTACTATTAATGCAATCCGAAGTAAAGAATGAGCGGTTTATCTTGGTCAACCGGAACATGAGCTATCAACAGATCATGGAATTACTGGCCATAGGGTTAGGAAAAAAGCCCCCTAAAAAAGAACTCCGATCTTGGCAATTGGAACTCCTCTGGCGTTTGGATTGGTGCTATTCCCTATGCACGGGAAAACCCAGGAGGTTATCTAAAAAAATGGTGCGCCTTTTTAACAAACAGGATATTTATAACAACCAGAAATTACCCAGTTTGCTTCCCCAATTTTCCTATGGGGATTTGGAAAAACAACTGGCCCATTGTTGCGCTATTTTTTTGAGGGAGCGGGAATCTTAAGTTCCTTTGGCTGTTTGGAAAGACTGTCCTTTGCCTTTACTTTGTTCTTAACGATACTATCATTTTTTTGTTTACGGGCATCCTCGATATCGTCCACTTCTTTTTGCAAGCGTTCCACAATAGCCGTATACATGGCCTCATACTCCAAGGGTATGGAAGCGTAATACAGATCGCTGCTTACAAATTGGATACTGTCTATGTTATATTTTTCATAGAGGTAAGGCATGACCTCAACGCCCCTTTTTTCAAATGCTGCCCGATTTACGGAAACCGTAGAATTCAATAGTGCCAAATCATACAAAATATCGGTCATCTTATCCTTGGGTATTAGGTTTTCCGGTTCTTCAATCACTTTTTCCGCGCAGGAAAAAAGCAGTAAAAAGCCACAAAAAAAGAATAAGGTCTTCATGGGTCTAGCGTTCAAAAGTAAGTCGTTTCCCTTTTTTAAGTTCAGAAAAAATGCCTTGATCATAGGCCAAGTGGCCATTGACAAAGGTTCGTTTTATTTGCGTATCAAAGGTAACACCTTCAAACGGTGACCATCCACATTTATAGAAAACATTAGCTTTTGTTACCTTCCAGCTGGACTGCATGTCCACCTCAACCAAATCGGCAAAATAGCCTTCCCTAATAAACCCTCTTTTTTCAACATCAAAAAGAAGGGCAGGATTATGGCTCATTTTTTCTACCATCTTTTCCAAAGAAAGCGTTCCTTTTTTGCACTGTTGTAACATAGCGGGCAAGGCATGCTGTACCAAAGGCCCACCGGAGGGTGCACTGGTGTACGCATTATCCTTTTCTTCCAAGGTGTGTGGGGCATGGTCCGTAGCAATGACATCAATACGGTCATCCAATAACGCTTTCCAAAGTTGATCTTGGTCTGCTTTGGTTTTGACCGCAGGGTTCCATTTGATCAAGGTTCCTTTTTCCTCATAATCCTCATCTGAAAACCAAAGATGGTGGATACAGACCTCTGCGGTAATCTTTTTTTCCTTTAGGGGAATGCTATTCTCAAACAATTGCGTTTCCTTGCCTGTGGAAACATGGAACACATGCAACCTTGCCCCCGTTTTCTTTGCCAGGGCAATGGCTTTTGATGAGGATAGATAGCATGCTTCTTCACTACGTATAATGGGGTGGTATTTTATCGGGATATCGTCCCCAAACTCCTCTTTATATTTTGATAAATTAGCCCTTATAGTCCCTTCATCCTCGCAATGGGTTGAAATGACCAGTTCCGTATTCTTAAAAATCTGTTCCAACACTTTTTCATCATCCACCAACATATTGCCCGTTGACGATCCTAAAAACAGCTTTACCCCGGAACAACGGTATTTATCCAGTTTTTTTAACTCCTCTAGATTGTCATTGGTGCCACCAAACAAAAACGAATAATTAGCATAGGAACTTTTGGAGGCTATCGCAAATTTTTCTTCCAATTTGGCTATGGTCGTCGTCTGCGGGTTTGTATTGGGTTGCTCCATAAAAGAAGTGATGCCGCCAGCAATGGCAGCCCTACTTTCCGATTCAATGTTTCCCTTATGTGTGAGGCCTGGCTCCCTAAAATGTACTTGGTCATCAATAAGCCCGGGCAATAAATGGTTCCCTTTCAAATCAATAACTTGAGCATTGGCATGGGTTATATTGGCATCTATACGCTCAATATGATCGCCTTTGAGCAAAACATCCGTTTCCACCTGCTTTCCCTCATTGACAACAAGGCATTGTTTTAAAAGTATAGGTCTCATTAAAAGGTTTTTTTTCTAAATAAACTCCTGATTTTCATGCTGATTACCCCAAAAATGGCTTCCCTAACAATGGAGGAATTCATTTTGGACTTTCCGTTTACGCGGTCCGTAAATATGATGGAAACCTCTTCTATCTTAAACTTCTTTAAATAGGCCCTAAACTTCATTTCTATCTGAAACGCATAGCCTATGAACCTAACGGCATCCAAGTCCAAGGCCTGTAAAACTTCTTTTTTATAGCACATAAATCCTGCGGTTGGGTCATGGATCCGCATTCCGGTAATCAATTTTACATAGAATGAGGCCCCATAGGACAACAATATTCGTGTAAGCGGCCAATTGACCACATTGACCCCTTTTTTATATCTTGATCCAATGGCAACATCCGCACCATTTAGGCAAGCCCTATGCAAACGCAATAAGTCACTGGGTTTATGGGAGAAGTCGGCATCCATTTCAAAAATGTAATCATAGCCTTCTTGCAATGCCCATTTAAACCCATGGATATAAGCCGTTCCTAGGCCGGACTTTTCCTTTCTTACCTCTAAAAACAATAGTTCCGGAAATTCTTCTTGCAACCGTCTTACATTAGCAGCAGTACCGTCTGGCGAGTTATCGTCTACAATAAGTACGTGGAAGTCTTTTTTAAGATCAAAAACGGTTCTAATGATCGCTTCAATATTTTCAATCTCATTGTAGGTTGGTATAATGACTAATCCATCTGCCACAAAAACGGTTTTAGAGGTCAAAAATAGTGTTTTTTATCCCCTTACTACAGCAGCCTTTTGTGTTTTGTACCATTAGTAGCTATTTGCATTATTCGTAACTTTGCACAGCAGAAATTCCCTTGGGGCAAGCCCAAAAGGCATTTATACGAAACTGAATTTTAATTTTGAGGCAGACCTCGGAATATTATACCCTTTGGCGGTGCCAATAAAAAACCTAATGACCAAGACTTATCCAAAAGTTTTCCTATTGCTCCTTGGGGCTTTTCTCTTACTCAACCTTTTACAAAGTGCATTTACGCAACTTATCTTTGATGAGGCCTATTATTGGTACTATGCCCAGCATTTAAGTTGGGGGTATTTTGATCACCCCCCCATGGTAGCCCTTTTTATCTGGTTAGGGACCTCCTTGTTTGAGGGGGAACTTGGGGTTCGCCTTGTAAGTGGTTTTGCACAGCTTGGCACCATTGTTTTAGTATGGAACATGATAGCGGACAAGACCAAGAAAAGGTATATCCCACACTTTTTTTTGTTGTTGTTTGCCATGCCCCTTTTTAATGTCTACGGTTTTTTTACATTGCCCGATACGCCTTTGCTTTTTTTTACCGCACTATTTTTGTTTACTTACAAGTCTTTTTTACAAAGGCAGGGGCTTTTAAAAGCCTTGGGCTTGGGTTTGGTCATGGCTGCCCTTATGTACAGTAAGTACCATGCCATCCTCGTCATTTTATTTGTGCTGCTTTCCAATTTAAGGTTGCTAAAGAACAACTATGCTTGGTTTGCCGTCTTGGTGGCCTTAGTGAGCTATATTCCCCATTTGACCTGGCTTTACGAACATGATTTTGTTAGCGTTAAGTACCATATTTTTGAGCGACCCAACCAACCCTATAATTTTGCGGGCTTTACCTTGGGTTATCTTCTTAATCTCATTGTCAACTTTGGACTCTTGTTTCCCTTATTTTATTGGGCCCTGTTTAAAACAAAAGGAACGGACCTGTTTACAAGGGGGCTCCTTTTTTTAAGTTATGGTGTCATTTTTTTCTTTTTGATTTCCAGTTTTCAAAAAAGGACCCAAGCACAATGGGTCATCGTATTATGCATTCCCATGGCCATTCTGGCGTACCGGTTTATTTTGGGCAATGCGGTATGGAGAAAATGGCTTGTTAGGATAGCTGTGGTAAGTTTCGTGTTGTTTTTGTATGCAAGGGCATGGCTCGTGTACCAGCCTTTGCTACCTAAAGTTTATGAAACCCATTATAATAAGGAGTGGGTAAAAAAACTTAACGATTTTGTCAAGGATGATCCCGTGGTTTTCGAAAATAGTTATCGGGAGAGTTCCATGTACCATTTCTATTCTGGCAAGAGGTCTTTTTCATTAAACAACATTTTTTATAGAAGAAACCAATATTCCATAGATAATTCGGAAGCCTTGTTCCGCAATAAACGGGTTGCCTATCTCTCCAAATATGTAAAATCCGGTGCTTTCAAGTATGCCAATCCTGGTGGCGATACGGTTTTTGTGAACTATAAAGAAAATTTCAAACCGTTGAGAGGGTTACGTTGTTATACAAAAAATGGGGAGGTAAATTTAAAGGATACCGATCAACTGCTTAAAATCTATAACCCTTACCCTATGGAGGTTCCTTTAAAAGACTTGGCTTTTAAAGTGAGTTATCTAAATGAATACCGCCAAATAAAGGAATTGAAAGAATTGGATCATACCCCCGTACAAAAAACCACAAATTCCCTTAAAGCACAGGATACTACTTATCTTAAGTTTACCTTAAAACCACCCGATTATAAAAACCCCTCTTTTATTCGGTTTTCTATTTCGGAATTTGGTTTGCCTACGGGTATTAATAGTGAAAGTATTACGATTACGGAATGAACCCCATATACAGAAATATCATCTCTGCAGATTGGCTGACCATAGTTTTGTTGGTTAGTTTGGTCTTTTTGACCTTAGGAAAATATTTCTTTAAGCCGGCATTTACCGCATACCTCATCCTACCCTTTAACAATAAGTATTTAACACTTAACAAAAAGAAAGGGCGCCTTTTCAATTGGTTCCATTTGTTGGCCACCTTCTTTCAACTTTTAAACGTTTCCATCTTTGTTTTGCTCGCAGATGGCTTGCTTAACGGCCGGCAAACAACGTCATACCCTATAGTATTCCTTATTATTTTTTCTTTACTCTTGGCGTTTCTTCTTTTCAAAATTATATTACAATTGGGTACGGGGTACTTTTTTGAAAACTATGATACCACCTTGGACCTTATCTTTGAAAAACTCACGTTTTTTAATTACGGGGGAATAGCGGCTTTTTGTGGGAACATCATCCTTATTTATATACTCCCTGGGTCTAAAACTGTGGTTTATGTTAGTATTTTACTTATTCTTTTAATAAATCTTATCGGACTTATCAATGTAGTCAGAATCCATCAAAAGTTAATACTGAACAACATATTGTATTTTATTTTGTACCTTTGCGCACTCGTAATTTCACCCTTAGTGCTTCTTGGAAGCTATCTAAATGATTGATACATATGAAAGTAAAAACGATTTTGGTATCTCAGCCAGAACCCAAAATGGACAACTCTCCGTATTCACGTTTGATAGAAAAATCGAAAGTGAAGGTAGATTTTAGACCTTTTATACACGTTGAGGGTGTTGCCGCCAAAAAAGTACGGGAACAGAAAATTGATTTGAACGATTTTACCGCTATCGTACTTACCAGTAGGAATGCAGTAGACCATTTCTTTAGAATTGCTGAAGAAATGCGTTTTAAAGTTCCGGATTCCATGAAATACTTTTGCCAATCAGAAGCTGTTGCTTTTTACTTACAAAAGTATGTGGTTTACAGAAAACGTAAGATTTATGTGGGAAAACGCTTGTTTGATGATCTTACTCCCATGTTCAAGAAATACAAGAGTGAAAAGTTTTTGTTGCCTTCCAGTGATTCCTTAAAACCCATAGTGCCCAAAACCTTGGACGGCCTTAAGTTGGATTGGACACGAGGCATTTTTTACAAAACAGTGGTTAGCGATCTTTCAGATTTAAAAGAAGTGTATTACGACGTTTTGGTTTTCTTTAGCCCATCCGGTATTGAATCACTTTTAAAGAACTTCCCAGACTTTAAACAAAACGATACCCGCATTGCGGTATTTGGAAATAGTACGGTAAAGGCCGCTACTGATGCAGGTCTGCGAATTGATATTAAAGCGCCCACGCCGGAAACGCCATCAATGACGATGGCCCTTCAGAAATATATATCTGACGCCAATAAATAATTGGATTATAAATAGCACTAAAAACCTCTTGGTAAGAATATCAAGGGGTTTTTAGCATACTACCGATAGAAACGTTAAGCTGCATTATCTGGGGTGACACCTATAAAAGTTTCTCCCTTTACTATAGCTAGGGAATTGGATGATCACCTAGTGCCAAGGCGGAGGGATTCTGGTACAAACCAAAAATCAACTGTCTACGGAACCGAATAGCTCCAGCGGTAGTATATTGTTGGTGCTATTCAATCTCCCTTTTCTTCTTCCCCCCTCTTTGTTTAAGAGGCGAGCAATCCAGAATGATCCATTTAAAAGGCATACCGTTGTGGTCCGCCTCGGCGTATCTCCTCATTGGCATGGGCCTCGAACTTTTTAAAGTTCTCCCTAAAAGCATTGGAAAGTTTAAAAGCAGTTTTGTAATACGCCTCATCATCGTTCCAAGTGGCTCTTGGGCTTAACACCTTAGTGGGTACTCCTGGGCATTCCCTAGGTTGGGCTACCCCAAAAACAGAATGTATGTGGTAATTGTCATAATTGTACAACCCTAGTTTTCCACTTAGGGCGGCACTGATCATGGCCCTTGTATATTTTAACTTCATACGGGTCCCAACACCATAAGGACCTCCGGTCCACCCCGTATTGACCAGCCAGACATCAACACCGGAGGCAATCATTTTTTTGCTCAGCATCTCTGCATACTTGGCGGGATGTAAGGGCATAAAAGGCGCGCCAAAACATGCCGAAAACGAGGGTTGGGGTTCAACTACCCCGGCTTCGGTCCCGGCTACCTTGGCCGTATATCCAGAAATAAAGTGATAAGCCGCCTGTGCCGGGGTCAACTTGGATATTGGGGGCAAAACCCCAAAAGCATCAGCCGTCAAAAAGAATACATTTTTTACGTTTTCCCCTATGGATGGCTCTTGGATATTATCAATGTGGTAAATAGGATAACTAACCCGGGTGTTCTGCGTTATGGACGTATCCCCAAAATCGACATGGCCATCCTTGTCCATAATCACATTCTCTAGGATCGCCCCTTTTTTTATCGCTCCGTAAATTTCGGGTTCATTGTCTTGGGATAGGTTAATGACCTTGGCATAGCAGCCACCTTCAAAATTAAAGACCGTATTTTTCTGTGTCCATCCGTGTTCATCATCTCCAATAAGCTTTCGGGTCGGGTCCGTAGAAAGCGTGGTTTTCCCCGTACCGGAAAGTCCAAAAAAGATAGCGGTATCCCCATCCTCCCCAACGTTGGCCGAACAGTGCATGGGCAGGGTATTCCTATATACGGGCAATATAAAATTCAAGGCGGAGAAAATCCCTTTCTTAATCTCACCAGTATATCCTGTACCTCCTATTAGCGCAATTTTTCTAGAGAAATTCAATATCGCAAAATTGTGTTGGCGTGTACCATCCACTTCAGCATCCGCCATAAAGCCAGGAGCATTGATTACCGTCCATTCCGGTTCAAAAACATCAAGCTGTTCCGGCGTTGGTCGCAAAAACATATTATAGGCGAACATATTGGACCAAGGGTACTCGTTGACCACCCTAATATTCAGTTTATAATCCTCTTCTGCACAAGCGTAGGCATCCCTAACAAAAAGTTCTTTGTCATTAAGGTAAGCAATGACCTTGTCGTACAAGGCATCGAACTTTTCGTTTTCAAAAGGAATATTGATGTCACCCCACCAGACCTTATCTTGCGTAATGGCATCCTTAACTATAAAACGATCCATAGGCGACCTTCCTGTAAACTCACCCGTATGTATTGCCAACGCACCTAATGAAGATGCGACACCCATACCTTTTTCTATGGTAACGGCATGCAATTCCCCAGAAGATAGTTGGTAATGGATCTTGGCATCTGCTATTCCAATATTAGCTAACGAAATCGTTTTCGTTGATTGGCTTCTTGTTGCCATAAAATATAGTTTTTAGTTACTGCAAAGCTATAAAATTATAGCACCTAACTACCTAAAATCTAGTTCCAATGATCATTTCTTTGTTAAAACGGAATATAACAATACCCCCCAAGCCCCTATAAGTGCCGTACCACCAATTGGCGTAATAAATCCTATTTTTTTAAAATCAAAGGAGGTCAAGGAATTTGTTGCCAAAAAGTAGATAGAACCGGAAAATAAAAGTACTCCAACCAACACCAAATAAAAAACCCATTGTTTGGTGCCGCTACTAATATTGGGCAATACGCTAAGTACCATTAAAAACAGGGCATGGTACATCTGATATTTGATTCCGGTTTCAAAAGTTGCAATTTCTGCGGGACCTATGACCTTTTTCAAACCATGGGCTCCAAAGGCCCCTAATACGACTGCCAATACGCCAAATACTAATCCTGTTGCTAAAATTGTTTTGTTCATAACTAAAAATTCTCAATAAATTAAAAATATAACAATTTGATACCTTAGCATCCGTTAGTAACAAAGGTAAACCAATCTTATGTCCAGAAAAATTTTACTCCTTGGTGCAGGGAAATCTACGGCCTACCTTATTGACTATTTCTTGGATAAGTCCGTAGAAAAAGAGTTGACTCTTATCATTGGGGATCTCCAACCCGAAAATTTACCGGCTAACGTAAGGCAACATCCCAACTGCAAGACCATTACCCTTGATATCTTTGATAGGGAAAAACGTAAGAAAGCCATTTCTAAAGCATCTATTGTAGTTTCCATGTTGCCCGCCCGTTTTCATACCAAAATTGCGGAAGATTGTATTGCGTATGGCAAAAGCTTAGTAACCGCCTCCTACGTTAGTGAAGCTATTAAAAAATTGGATGTCCAAGCCAAAGAAAAAGGATTGGTCTTTATGAATGAGGTGGGTCTGGACCCTGGCATTGACCATATGAGTGCTATGGAGGTCATAGATAGGATCAAGGCAAAAGGTGGCAAAATGCTGCTCTTCGAATCTTTTACCGGAGGGTTAGTCGCCCCAGAAAACGACGATAACCTTTGGCGTTATAAATTTACTTGGAACCCAAGGAACGTTGTTGTTGCAGGACAAGGGGGGGCGGCAAAGTTTATACAAGAGGGTACCTACAAGTACATTCCTTATCACAAACTTTTTAGGCGAACGGAATTTTTGGACGTTAAGGGTTATGGTACCTTTGAGGCCTATGCCAATAGGGATTCCCTTTCGTATCGTGAGATCTATGGCCTTCAAGATGTGCTCACCTTATATAGGGGAACCATCCGAAGGGTAGGTTTTTCCAGAGCGTGGAATCTTTTTGTACAGTTGGGAATGACGGATGACAGTTATGTTCTGGAAAACTCCAAAGGCATGTCCTACCGGGATTTCACCAACCTGTTCTTACCATATTCCCCAACAGATTCCGTAGAACTAAAATTACGTCACTACCTAAAAATAGACCAAGATGATAGTATATGGGGAAAACTATTGGAACTCCATATTTTTGATAGCACCAAAACCATTACCAAGGATTGTGCGACCCCTGCACAAGCATTGCAGGAGATTTTGGAGCAAAGCTGGGCCCTTAAAGCCAATGAAAAAGATATGATCGTTATGTACCATAAATTTGGCTATGAGCTTAACGGCGAACGCAAACAAATCGATGCCAATACGGTCGTCCATGGTGATAGCGGCACGCATACCGCCATGGCCAAAACGGTAGGGCTTCCCGTGGCCATAGCCACTTTAGCCATTTTGGATGGTAAAATTACAACTCCCGGTGTGCAACTGCCCATTGCCAAAGAAGTTTACCAACCCATTTTAGAGGAACTAAAAATCTACGGAATCCGGTTTAACGAGTTTCAGGTTCCTTACTTAGGGTATAATCCCAATTTTGTTGCCAGTTAAAAATCGAAACCGTTTCGCTATATTTAGCCTTACTAATTTGTGGTAATCTATGAAATCCCGTAACAATTCCATTAAGATTGATGGTATAGACAAAAAAATATTAAGGCATTTAATGGGTGATGCCCGTAAACCTATTCTTGAAATTGCCCGTCATATTGGAATTTCCGGGGCGGCCATTCATCAACGGTTGCGCAAATTGGAAGCATCTGGTTTACTGTCCGGATCAAAATTTATCATCAACCCAAAGGCCTTGGGTTATACCACCATGGCCTATATCGGTATTTTTTTGGACAAGGCCATGTCCAACCCAAGGGCCGTTGCAGCTTTGGAAAAGATTCCCGAAGTACTGGAATGCCATTATACCACGGGCAATTGGTCTATTCTAATTAAGGTATTGTGCCTGGACAATGAACACTTAATGCAAGTGCTCAATAAAAAAATTCAGCAGATCGAGGGGGTTTCCAGGACAGAAACCTTCATTTCCCTCGACCAACAGATAGACAGGCAGATATCTATTTAATGGTAAAACAGCGTTTCGTATTTCTTTTTTTAGCCTACTGCTCCTTTGTTTTTTCACAAAGGTCTTATGAACCGGCGGTTTACAACCATCAATTGGAGCTTTCCCACGATAATGATTTTGTCTTACTTACGGATAGGTATTATTCTTCCGGGCTCTTTTTAACCTACAGAACACTGCTTAAAAAAAGTACCAAGGATAACAGGGACCATCAATTAAATTTTAAGTTGGGGCAGGAAGTCTATACCCCGTCACAAACGCAGTCCACGGATACCAACGCTTTTGATAGGCCCTATGCCGGTTTTACCGGATTAAGGACTACTTGGTCCTCTGCAAGGAAAAACTCATTGTACAACACTACATTACTGTTGGGACTGGCAGGCCTAAATTCCGGTGCCGGAGGATTCCAACGTTGGTTCCATCGTGTGGTGGCTATATCAGATTCTCCTTTATGGATCGGTGAACTGAACGATAGCTTCCATTTTAACATAAATTTCAACTATGTAAAAGAATGGGTAATTTCTTCCCATCCTTTTGGGGTTCGTTTGGCGTTTGACCCAGAAGTAGCCTTGGGTACCCGTGACATTTTTTTTGAACCTGGATTGGCCCTACACTTTGGCAGGCGAAACGATGCGGCACAGAGTATTGCTTATAACCGTTTGGGCAGTAATGCCCGCGAAATTTATTTTTCATTGAATGCCGGCTACCGTTTTGTTCTTCATAATGGATTGATAGAAGGGAATTTACTTGGTGATACCTCTCCATTATTAAAAGATCCCGAAAACAGCGTTCTTAACATAGGGTTTAATTTTAACCATAGGTTTGACCGTAACGATTTTAAAATTGGAATCCATTATAATTCTCCCGAAACACCGGAAGCGCGGGCCCATAAATTTTTGTCTTTTGGTTATGGTTTTGCTTTTTAATCGTAAACCGCAGCTTGGGCAATAGTGCGGTAAAGTTCCAAATCTTGTTGCACACTTTCCAGTTTCATTCCAATGGTTTTAAGTGGAATCGTTCCCAACGGCAGTCGTAGTCCTTGTGATTGGGAATTTACTTTAGCTATAATTGCCCTAGCCGCCTTAACCGGATGCCCTTCTTGCTTACCATCTACCCCTTTTAAATTCCGTCTAAACTGTCCGGCCGTAGCATCATAGGCCCTTAGTTCTTTTTTCGCCTCTTTTAAGCTCCCTGCCGCAAAATTGGTGCGAAACGGCCCTGGCTCTACTAAGGTCACCCGTATGCCCAAGGGTTCTACTTCTTGTTGTAAGGCTTCGCTAAAACCTTCCAATGCAAACTTACTGGCATTGTAAATTCCAAACCCTGCAAAGGCTTTTATACCCCCATGGGATGATATCTGAACGATATCCCCATTGCCTTTTTCGCGCATTTTTGGGAGCACTTCCTGTGTCATTTTTAAGGTCCCAAAAAAATTGGATTCAAAAATTGCACGCGTCTCTTCTAGCGTGGTTTCCTCAATTGCCCCAACGAAGCCGACCCCCGCATTATTGACTAAAACGTCGATTTGGGGTATAGCTTTTACGGTTTCAACTATGCTGTCATAATCGGTAATATCCAACAAAACGGCATGTCCTTTTCCCTCGTTTATCATATTGAACGCTTTTAGCTGTTCTTTTTTGCGCAGGGTGCCTATTACATAATCGCCAGTTTCCATAACGCTTTCAGCTAAAGCTTTTCCAAGGCCACTGGATACACCTGTAATCAACCAAACTTTTTTATCCATTTCTTTTCTTTGTTATACTGCAAAATTCCACCATGTTACGCAGGTTTAAAATAAGCTAGATTAATAAAGATCCTTAATCTATGTTAACATGAGCTTGATATATATTTTTTAACTATTTGATTTTTAATACTTTATGTTATTTGCCTGGTTAAACCTTTCGGCTGAGTTCAAGATAAATTAAAGTTGAGACCTAGTTCAAACGGATGTTTTTATAATTTCTCGACCTTTTATGTGTCTAACTGGCTTTTTTATATCGAACTCACGCTATTTTAAGTTTTTCCTGATTTTACTCAAAAATTCCGGGGTGATGCCAAGATAGGAAGCTATAATCTTTTGTGGGATTCTTTGTACCATATCCGGATACATGCCAAGAAATTCTAGGTAACGTTCCTCCGCTGACTTACTTATGTTGGATAAGGTCCGCTTGCGTGAATACGCAAAGGCTTTTTCCGTAGTTACCCTAAAATATTCGCATAACACATGGTATTGGGCACACAAAGGTTCCACTTTATCATACGGCATCCTAAGAATTAGGGAATCTTCCAAAGCCTCTACAAAAAGTGTTGCGGGGGTTTGGGTAATATAACTGTAAAAATCGCTCACAAACCAGTCGTCAATGGCGATTTGTACCGTGTGTTCCTTGCCTTCATTACTAAGAAAAAACGACCGAAAAGCACCTTTAACCACATAATTTCTGTATCCACTTACATAACCGGGTTGCTCAATATATTGGCGTTTTTTAATTCTGGACTCGGTGCAAATCCCGATTATCCCAGCTTTCTCCTCATCGGAAAGGGAAACGTAACGCTGTATGTTGTTAAAAAGCTTGTTATGGGTACTCAAAACAGTGGATATGTATTGAACTCATTTAGACTTTTTCAATTGGCTAAATGAGTTCATTATAAAAATAAACGGAATCGACCCAAATCCTGCTTTTAGCAGGATGAATTCAACCTACAATTTTAAGCAGGTTTTACAACCTTCTAAAAGCGGGTTTCACCAAAAAAACCTTCCCATAAATACAGAAAGGCTTTGTTTTTAAAGATGTTTTATAAATCTAATCCCTACTGGCAACGCGCATTGCAAAGTAGAGCAAGGTAGCCAAGGCTCCAATAGCGGCAACAACATACGTTCTTGCTGCCCATTTTAAAGCATCTTCCGCGCCTGCATATTCTTCTTGACTCACCATATTTTTATTCTTGAGCCAAGCCAAAGCACGGTTACTGGCATCGTACTCCACCGGCAAGGTTACAAAACTAAAAAGCGTCCCTATCCCGTAAAGTGCCACCCCTACCCATGCAATGGTACCGCCAATTGCCGTAGTGCTCATTAAGGCCAAGCCCCCAAATATCACCCACATGGAAAACCGTGAAGTAATGTTTAAAATAGGCACCATTTTAGAACGCATTTGCAACCAACTATAAGCGGTAGCGTGTTGCACCGCATGTCCTACTTCATGGGCCGCAACCGCAGCTGCAGCCGCGTTCCGCTGGGCATATACCCCTTCACTTAAATTAACCGTCTTGTTTTGCGGATTGTAGTGATCCGTTAGCATTCCGGGAGTGGATATGACTTTCACATCCCTAATTCCATGATCATCCAACATTTTCTGGGCAATCTCCGCCCCGCTCATTCCATTTCTTAAATGTACATTGGAATAATGCTTGAACTTACTTTTTAATTTTCTACTGACCAGCATGCTAAAGAGACCAAAAGCACCTGCAATTATTATATATCCTATATCAAATCCGAACATAGTTTTCGTTTTAAATTCAATTTAAAGATACGGAAGAAATTGTTCCTTCCCATTCTTACCTATCACGTAAACAAAAACCCCGCCAATTGTCTTGAGTTAGTCAATCAAGACATGACGGGGTGCGTCAACTGACAAATTGTTCGTTATAGCAACACGGGAACTTCTAAGGTAAAACTCTCCGCTATTTCTTTATATACCACTTTGCCTTGCACAATATTCAATCCTTTTTCCAAGGATCTATCCATTCTACAAGCGCTTTGCCAACCCTTGTTGGCCAATTTTAAAACATAGGGCAAGGTCACATTGGTAAGGGCTACCGTAGAGGTATAAGGCACTGCACCAGGCATATTGGCAACGGAATAGTGAACCACGTCATCTACAATATAAACGGGGTCTTGATGGGTCGTAGGCTTCGTAGTTTCTACACAACCCCCTTGATCCACGGCCACATCAACAATGACGGTCCCGGGGCGCATATCCTTCAACATGTCCCTAGTGATCAAATTTGGTGCCTTTGCCCCTTTCAGCAACACACCACCAACGATAAGGTCATGGTCCTTGATGTGTTTTCTTATGTTGTACTCATTGGAAAATTCCGTAACCACATGTGGGGGCATCACGTCGTTTACATAGCGGAGCCGTTTCATATTGACATCCAAAATGGTGACATGGGCGCCCAGCCCTGCTGCCATTTTAGCAGCTTGTATGCCAACCGTACCCGCCCCCAAGACCAAAACACGGCCCGGTGCCACCCCAGGAACACCACCTAATAATACCCCACGTCCTTTTACAGGCTTCTCCAAATATTTGGCCCCTTGCTGTATGGCCATTCTACCGGCTACTTCGGACATTGGCGTTAACAATGGGAGACCACCATCTTCATCTTCTACGGTTTCATAGGCAATACAGATTCCTTTTTGCTTGATCATGGCCCCGGTCAAGGTTTCACTGGAGGCAAAATGAAAATAAGCAAACACGATCTGGCCTTCTTGCACCAAGTCATATTCTTGGGCTATAGGTTCCTTGACCTTAACAATCATGTCGCTCATGGCATATACTTGGCCAATCGTATCCAGAATTACGGCCCCAACCTGTTGGTAATCCCTATCAAAAAAACCACTGCCCTCCCCGGCACCGGTCTGCACGTATACCTTATGGCTGTTTTTAACCAATTCAAAAACGCCAGCCGGAGTCATCCCTACCCGGCTTTCGTTGTTCTTAATTTCTTTTGGAACACCAACGATCATTTTTTATGTATTTGATTACAGCCCCAAATTTGAAGTAAAAAAATCTATTTTAAAAGTAAAATCACTAAAAAATAGGGTCTAACTTAAAAAAGTTAATGTTTTTTATATATAACCCCTATAATTTTATGGGGTATACTATTTATAATATCATTTTTTATGAATCCCATCCCTTTTTATAGGCGGTTGTTTCATTTAAATATAGTTGTCTTATGATATTCATTATTTGAAGTGTTTAAAATCTATAAATTGTCAACCCTTCTATGCATTACCTGAAAAATATATTGGTATGATGGCTTTAGGAGTGAATCTATATACGGAAACATTTCAAAACAAAATAGCGAAGCTTTTTTACATTGGGATGTAAGCCTAGGGATTACCCGGACCCGCATACCAAAATGGATAAACAAAGAGAATAAAACTTACTTGAACTTTAGTTTGGCGATGATGATCAGCAAAGAAAGTAACATGGTGACGGCATTGGCAATAACGATGCTCAAACTGTCAATGCGAATCCCATAGATTAACCATAGCACGGTTCCCGTACAAAAGACCAAATACATGGTCATGGAAATATCTTTTGTAGAATTAAATTTCCAAGCCTTATATACCTGTGGCACAAAAGAGGATGTGGTCAAGGCGGCTGCAATAAGCCCAATTATTTCTTCTGATGCCATAACTTTTGACTTTAGGTATTTCTTGAATTCCTTCCGTATTAGGTAAAACCCTTAATAAAAACTGCAATCCCAATAACCCACTATCCCACGATGTTGACAATCTTTCCCGGCACTACAATTACCTTTTTAGGTGTTCTCCCGTCCAATTGCTGCATCGTTTTTTCATTGGCCATGACCGCCTCCTCTATTTGTTCCTTGCTCAAATCCAATGGCAACTCCATGGTAAAGCGCATTTTTCCATTAAAGGAGATAGGATATTCCTTGCTGCTTTCCACCAAATACTTTTCCTCAAACTTAGGAAAGGGAGCCGCTGCGATAGATTGCCTATTCCCCAATTTCTCCCAAAGTTCCTCCGCAATATGTGGGGCGTAAGGCGAAACCAAAATGGCCAAAGGTTCTAAAATGGCTTTACTGGTGCATTTTTGGGCGGTTAATTCGTTCACACAGATCATAAAAGTGGAAACCGAGGTGTTAAAACTGAAGTTTTCAATATCCTCTTCTACCTTTTTAATCGTTTTATGCAGGGTTTTCAGGTTTTCATCGGAAGGTTCAACACCCGCTTCGCCCCCCTCAAGGGCGGAATATAGTTTCCATAGTTTTTTAAGGAAGCCGTGTACTCCCGTTATCCCGGAAGTATTCCAAGGTTTGGACTGCTCCAAAGGCCCCAAGAACATCTCATACAAACGCAAAGAATCCGCCCCATATTCATCACAAATAGCATCGGGATTGACGACATTGTACTTGGACTTGGACATTTTTTCGACTTCGCGACCAACTACGAATTTTCCATTTTCTAACTTAAAATCAGCATCAGACAAATCAGGGCGCCACTTTTTAAACGCTTCAATATCCAATTCATCCGAAGCATTTACCAAGGAAACATCTGCATGGACCGGGTTGACTTTCTTATCGGAAATCAATCCTCTTGAATACACCACATTTCTTTCCGTATCCTTATAAACAAAAGCACTCGTCCCCGTAATCATCCCTTGATTAATCAATTTCTTTGCAAACTCATCCTTGGGGGCAATGCCCCTATCAAACAAGAACTTCTGCCAAAAACGGCTGTACAACAAATGGCCGGTAGCGTGTTCGCTACCCCCAATGTAGAGGTCCACATCTTCCCAATAGCTTATCGCTTCTTTGGAATAAATGGCATCGACATTTCTGGGGTCCATATACCTATTAAAGTATTGTGAGCTTCCCGCCCAACCGGGCATGGTGTTCAGTTCCAAGGGGTAGATACCGTTATCCACAAAACCTTCTTCTCTCGACTCCGCTCGCAATGATAGCTTTTCGTTACTCACCACCGTATTCGTGTTGGTATCCCAAGCCCAATGTGTAGCGTTGCCCAATGGCGGTTCCCCGGTTTCCGTAGGGAGGTATTTTTCCACTTCCGGTAATTTGATGGGCAAATGCTCTTCTCCAATCATTTGCGGCATTCCCTCCGCATCATAATAGACCGGAAAAGGCTCCCCCCAATACCGCTGTCTACTAAAAACGGCATCCCGCAACCTGTAATTGATCTTTCCCTTTCCTTGGCCCAGCTGCTCCAACTCAAAAATGGCACGTTTGACCGCTTTTTTATAAGGCAAGCCGTTCAAGAAATCGGAATTGGCGATAATTGTTTTGCCCTTATCGGAAAAGGCCTCTTCAGAAATATCGACACCTTCAAAAATATTGGGAATGTCAATGCCAAAATGCTTTGCAAAATCGTAATCCCGTTGATCCCCGCAGGGTACGGACATCACCGCTCCGGTACCATAGCCCGCCAAGACATAATCCCCGATCCAAATAGGTACGGGTTTTTTGGTAAAGGGATGCTCGGCATACGCCCCGGTAAATGCCCCGGAAATTGTTTTTACATCTGCCATACGATCACGCTCGGAACGTTTGGCCGTTGCTTGCACATAGGCTTCGACCTCCGCTTTTTGATCGTCCGTAGTGATTTTAGCGACCAACTCATGCTCTGGCGCCAAGGTCATAAAGGAAACCCCAAAAATAGTATCGGGACGGGTGGTGAATACCTGGATAGTGCCCTCCCCCTGACCCGCTCCGATAGAGGGGGCTGGGGGGAGGATTTTAAAACTGACCTCAGCGCCTTCCGATCGACCGATCCAGTTGGTCTGGGAATCTTTTAAGGGTTGTGGCCAATCTATGGTATCCAAACCGTCCAGCAAACGCTGCGCGTAGGCGGTAATGCGCATCATCCATTGCGTCATTTTTTTACGGACTACCGGATGTCCACCACGTTCTGAAACGCCATTGACAATTTCATCATTGGCGAGCACGGTCCCCAAAGCGGGACACCAATTGACTTCGGCATCCGCCAAATACGTCAATCTATATTTTAAGAGCTGTTCTTGTTTTTCTTTTGCTGAAAAACCGTTCCAAGCTTCCGCAGAAAATGATTGTACATCGTCATCACAGACCGCATTTACTTTACTATTGCCTTCCTTTTCAAAAAGGGCAACCAAGCTTTCCACAGCTTCTGCCTTATCTGCATCTTTATTATACCAAGAGTTGAACAATTGTATAAAGACCCATTGTGTCCATTTATAATACTCCGGATTAGAGGTACGCACTTCCCGGCTCCAATCAAAGGAAAAACCCAGCCTGTCCAACTGCTCCCGGTACCTATTGATATTCTGCTCCGTAGTAATGGCCGGATGCTGCCCGGTCTGAATCGCATATTGCTCCGCCGGCAATCCAAAAGAATCGTAACCCATGGGGTGCAAGACGTTGAACCCTTTGTGTTTTTTATAACGCGCATAGATATCTCCCGCAATATACCCCAAAGGATGCCCTACATGCAGACCGGCACCGGAAGGGTAGGGGAACATGGACAAAGTATAAAACTTAGGTCTATCAGAATCGTTATCCGCTTTGAACGTTTGGTCGTTTGCCCAAAACCGTTGCCACTTTTGTTCGATTTTTCTAAAATCGTAGTTCTCCATTATACCAAATTCTAAGGCAACAAAAATAGGTTTATTCTTGAGAAGCTTAAAAGTAAGTTCCTTTTAAGGTGAGTTGGATATAACTTTCAGTTTAAGAGACCGTTGCATAAAGGCACAAAAAATGTTTCGCTATCCAAATTATGGAAAACTTCTTCCTCTAAAAAACTTTAAGCCCTCATAACCCATAGGTTACCGCGTGTTAAAATTTTTTCTGGCATCCAACCTCCAACATACTTTGAATTTTGCAAAGGTCTCTTTATGTTATTCATTAACAAAACCTTAGCCTAAGTATCAGGTTGAGCCGGATTTAAACCTCTAACTCTTACCTAAATTCCAAAGGGTCCAACGCGCTCATTGAGGAGGGCGGTCCAAACCCAAAACTATATTGGTCATGCCGCATTTCAACAACCTATAGTTGTCCCGTATGGTACAAATCCAATTTTTAAGCGATTCAACGATTAATATACGGGGCATCTTAACAATATCTTAATTTTAAGCACCCTAATGCTTACTTAGCCGATTGTTATGAAAACTTCTACCAAGCTTGTGTTACTTGTTTTATGTTGGTGTTCTTTTAACCAAGTCGTCTCACAAACTAACGGTCTTGGACTATGCCAGGGAACAACGGGCCCTGCCATTGTAAACATAGATTTTGGCACAGGTACCGATCAAGGTCCCGCACTCCCCCCAGGAACCATTAGTAACGCTTACAGGTATAAGGCCAATGGCGTCCCTATTGATGGGGAATATACGTTGAGCTCCAGTATTCCCAATGGTTGGTTCGCATGGCATAAAACCCCGGAAATTAGACCTGGAGATCCCGGCAACAAAGCCCTGGTGGTCAATGCCAGCTCAAGCCCAAGTGAATTTTACAGAACGCAGGTCAATGGCCTCTGCACGAACACCACCTATGAATTCTCCGCAATGGTCTTAAACCTAAACCCTTCCAGAGCTGATGGCACTACCTCTTTTATACCTATAAATATCCGATTTCAAATTTGGGACCCCACCCAGCTTGCCCTTGAAGATAACGGGTTAATGAACACGGGGCCCATACAGCAAGGGGATACCGGGGATATCGTGGGCTTCCCCACTTTGATCTGGGAACAGTACGGTTTGCTTTTTACAAGTCCAGATGGTGGTGATGTTGTTCTGGTAATGCGTAATAATGGTCCTGGCGGAAGAGGAAATGATTTGGCCATAGACGACATCGTATTCCGAACTTGTGGGGATAATTTTGACACCCAAGATAATAATGGGAATCAACAGGGGGAAATTTGTGAAAATGAATTTATGGCCAACCCATTGCAATTGGACGCATTGCCTAACCCAATAACCACTATTACGTATTTTTACCAATGGCAGACCAGTGACAACAATATTGATTGGGTGGACATACCAGGTGAAAATGGGCAGTTCTACGACCCTCCTACAACCCCAGGCATAAAGTATTACCGGGCCATTGCAGCAGAAAACAATACCAATCTGGGTAATACCAACTGTACTTTTATTTCTGAGGTATACCCATTGACCATCAACCCCAATCCCGACCCACCGGTCAACGATGGGGATATTGATATTTGCGAGGGCTTTTTGTATACCCCTAGCGTAACGGTACAGGGCAATGAGACCGTAGATTGGTACGATGCCCCAAACGCGGGGATGCTCCTTCAAGCAAACTCCAATGTGTTGACACAGCAACTCCCCACCGCTCCCGGCACCTATACCTTTTATGCGGAGGCGGGCAACACCGCCTCAGGGTGTATTTCTACCTCCCGCACCCCTGTCCAGGTCATTATCAATCCAACACCCAACGTACTTGACAATACTACGGTTGAATTTTGCGAAGGGGGGGAAATAGAACTGGATGCCGCCTTCAACGCCCCTGGAACAACCTTCCTTTGGAGCAACGGCGATACGGGACCTACCACCATAGTCGATGCCCCAGGGGACTATGCCGTACAGATAACCAGCGCGAACAACTGCTTGGCCACTAGGATCATTACCGTCATAGAGAACCCGGCACCAACACTACAAAGCGATGGGGACGTGACCATCTGCCAAGTGGAACCCATACCCCCCCTTACCGTCACCAGCTCCGCAGGGAGCACCGTTACATGGTATGATGCCCCAACCGGGGGCAACCTATTGCCCGCTAATGGAAATAGCTATACCCCAACTATGGCAGGCACGTTTTATGCAGAGGCCACAAATACCACAACTGCTTGTGTGTCCTTGAACCGTACCCCGGTAACGCTGGTCATTAACGAAAATCTCGTCGCCATCGATCAAGAACTTGAATTTTGTGAAGGGGAGGATATCACCTTGACCGCCGGGGTAACAGCAGGCAGCTACCTTTGGAACACGGGGGAGACCACACGGGACATCACCGTGGACGCCCCAGGCACATACACCGTTACCGTCACTAATGCATCGGGTTGTTTTACCCTGAACACCATAGAACTGGAACAAAACGATGCCCCAATGCCGCCCGCTTTTAGTGGCCCGCCAATAATAGCTTGCGACCAAGCCAGTGCGGAACTGGAAGTGACACCCCAACCGGGGACTTTTGTCAATTGGTACGACGTTCCTACCGGAGGGAACCCGTTGTCGGCAAACGGACCTATTTTGGAGGTCTTCGCCTCCGGTACCTTTTACGCAGAATCCATAAATTTCTCCACCGGGTGCATCTCCCTCACAAGGACAGCGGTGGAAATCAATTTTTTAAACGCCCCTTTCGTGGACGATGAATTTACCAGCTTTTGTGCCGGCTCTTCCGTAACACTACAAGCAGGACTTGAAGGCGATGCCTATATCTGGAGCACCAACGAGACCTCAAGGGAGATCACAGTGACCCAAGAAGGCATGTACGCCGTAGAGATCATTGACAACGATGGTTGCCCAACAACACAGTTTTTTGAAGTGGAAGAATTGGAGGTCATCCCCACCGAGGGGATCCAGATCAGCTCCGACCATAGGGATATCAACATTACCATCCCAAATGCCGATCTCTTTGAGTATTCCCTTGATGGGGTCGATTTCCAGGACAGTACCAATTTCCCCAACCTAAGGGGGGGACGCTATACCCTGTCCATCCAAAGCAAGAACGGATGCTCCAGCCTGCAAATGGACCATTTGCATATGGTCATCCCCAAATTCTTTACCCCAAACAACGATACCGTGAACGATGTTTTTGCACCAGAGGGTTTTGAGGACATCACCAGTTATAGCATGAACATCTTTGACCGCTATGGGAAACTCTTGGCCAGTATCAACGATATCAACACCGGATGGGACGGAAACTTTAACGGACAGCCCATGTTCGCCTCAGATTATTGGTACGCCATAACAGTCAACGGGGAACTTTTTAGGGGACATATGACCCTGAAAAGATAAGGGTAGCCCTTTAAGATAAAACCAAAAGCCAAGGATTAGACAAGGTATTACGGATTACTTTTCTATTTTTACATCTAGATTTTCCAGTATGGCGCAATACATTGAACGGTATCAACGTAGACGATTGATATCTTCTTACTTTTCCGTAGTGCTCAGCATTGCCTTGGTCTTATTCCTGCTTGGAATTCTAGGCCTTTTGGTACTGAACACCAAAAAATTGGGCGACCATTTTAAGGAAAAAATCACCCTATCGGTATTTCTTAAGGACACTGCCAAACCCGTAGAAATTGACCAATTGCAAAAAAGTCTGGCATTGGCAGAGTATACCAAGTCCGCACAATACGTATCCAAAGAAGATGCCGCGGAGCAATACAGCGAGGATATCGGTGAAAATTTTCAAGAATTTTTGGGCTATAACCCCCTTAAAAATTCGGTGGATGTAAACTTAAAAGCAGATTTTGTATCCCCAGAGCTGGTCGCTGAAATTGCCACTACCTTGGAAGCGAAAGCTTATGTAGAGGAGGTGAGCTATGATAAACCCTTAATTTCTTTATTGAACGATAATGTAAAGCGATTGGGCTTTTGGATCCTTATCGCCAGTGCCGTTTTTACCCTTATCGCCGTGCTACTGATCAATAGCTCCATTCGATTGTCCATTTACGCCAAGCGCTTTATCATTAAAACCATGCAAATGGTTGGCGCTACCAAAAAATTTATTCGTAAACCGTTTATTGCCACTAACGTAAAACTAGGTTTTTTTGGAGCCTTACTCGCCCTTTTGGCCTTGGGCGTTGTGGTATACTATGTTAACGATGCCTTTCCGGAATTGGCCTTGTTCCAAGATGCTATTGCTTTGGCCATGCTACTGTTGGGTATTTTGATTTTGGGGCTCTTGATTGCTTTCCTAAGCACGTATTTTGCCACCCAGCGTTTCCTAAATTTACGAACGGATGACCTTTACTATTAAAACAAACTCTACTATTTTGCGTTATGAGTAAGAAAAATAAGACAGAAGAAAAGCCTAAAATGGAATTTATCTTTCAAAAAAAGAATTACACCTTCCTCTTTATAGGATTGGGCCTTATTGCTCTGGGATTTATCCTGATGGCGGGTGGCGGTAGCGATGACCCCAATGTCTTTAATCCTGAAATTTACAGTTTTAGAAGAATACGATTGGCCCCTACCCTTATTTTAATAGGTTTGGGAATACAGGTGTATGCCATCTTGTTGAACCCCCATAAAAAGAAAAAATAATTGGATATTATTGATGCCATAATCCTTGGGATTATCCAAGGCCTGACCGAATTTTTACCCGTTTCTTCCAGTGGACATTTAGAATTGGGCAAAGCCATTTTGGGCGATAGCTCCATTCCGGAAGAAAGCCTATTGTTTACAGTGGTCCTTCATTTTGCAACGGCCTTAAGTACTTTGGTGATTTTTAGAAAAGATGTTTTGGAGATATTTAAAGGCTTGTTTCAATTTCAATGGAATGAAGAAGCCCAATTTGCGGTAAAAATTATCATTTCCATGATTCCGGCGGCTATCGTTGGTTTCTTTTTAGAGGATTTTATGGAGGTCTTTTTTGATGGTGCCATTATCATTGTGGGCATCATGCTTTTGATTACAGCGGTATTGCTCTATCTGGCGGATAAGGCACAAACCACGGAAAAAGACGTCTCTTTTAGAAGTGCCTTTGTCATTGGATTGGCGCAGGCCGTAGCCATGTTGCCTGGCATTTCCCGTAGTGGGGCCACTATTTCCACATCGGTATTGTTGGGCATCGATAAAACCAAGTCGGCACGGTTTTCCTTTTTAATGGTCGTTCCTTTAATATTCGGCAAGGTTGCCAAAGACCTGTTAGGCGGGGAAATCAATTTTGAAAGTGCGCAAATGGGTGCTATGGGTGCTGGGTTTGTAGCGGCTTTTGTAGCGGGTCTTTTTGCCTGTACATGGATGATCCAATTGGTCAAGAAGAGTAAGCTTACCTACTTTGCCATCTACTGTTTGGTGGTCGGTCTTATTGCCATTGCTTGGAGCCTTCTCGCTTAATTGTAACGTAGCCCATGGGAACCACCAAAGAAGATTTTTTAAACGGGCAAGTATTACTGATTGACAAACCCCTGAACTGGACCTCTTTTCAAGCAGTAAATGCCTTAAAATGGGCGATTCGAAAAAAATTCGGGCTTAAGAAGCTAAAAATTGGCCATGCCGGGACCTTAGATCCCTTGGCTACGGGCCTACTTTTAATCTGTACCGGAAAGTTTACCAAAAAAATATCGGAGCTACAGGGGCAAATCAAAGAATATACCGGCACCATTACCCTTGGGGCCACCACACCTTCCTATGATTTGGAAACCGAGGTTGACGCTACCTTTGCCACTGATCATATTACCAAAGTACTTTTAGAAAAAACCCGTTTGCAATTTTTAGGGAAAATACAACAACAACCCCCTATTTTTTCTGCATTGAAAAAAGATGGAAAACGCTTGTACCAATTGGCCCGTGAGGGAAAATCCATCACCATTCCATTTCGGGAAATTGAGATTTCGACCTTCGAGATTACTTCTTTTGAAAGAGATACCGTAGGTTTTAGGGTCGTCTGTAGCAAGGGCACTTACATTAGATCCTTGGCCCATGATTTTGGAAAAGCCTTGGATAGTGGGGCGTATCTTTCTGCATTACGAAGAACCAGAATAGGGTCTTTTAACGTAGATAATGCTGTTGGCCCAGATACGTTTAAGGAAGGTTTGAATGCAACCAATTGATTTTCCAGGTATCTACCACAAAATATTTAGGCAAAAAAACGGTTATTACTACACCATGAATCTCAACAATAAACAGCTTTCCTTGCTTATTACCCTCTTTTCCATGGGTATTGTGCTCTTGTTATTGTACAACATTCACTTGGGTGCCAAGCAAGAAGAGGAATACGTTATTGAAATGGCCCTTGCCGATGAGGATATCGAAGCCCTTTTGGAAAAGGAAGAAAAGCTGTTGGAAGAGCTTAAAAATGCCGTAGACCCCATAAAAAGTCACTTGGCCCTAAACGAAACGGCAAAGCCCAGTATTGGGGAACCGGAACCGCTAAAAACCTTGGACGAGCTTATGGAGGAACGTGAACTGGATGCCAAATCCAGTGATTTTCTTAGCGATCATGAAGGTTATACCGCAAGTTTAAAGGAGTTGGCCCAAAAGCGAAAAGAACGCAAGGAACAACTAGGGGAAAAGGACGCAGAGAAAAAAGAGTTCACCAATACTTTAAAGGACAAGCGCACCTCTATTTCCTATTCCTTGGTAGATCGCAACGCATATAACCTACCACCCCCTATTTACACTTGCATCAAAGGAGGTAAGGTCGTCATCAATATTAAAGTAGATGCCGGGGGTACCGTCATAGAAGCCAGTTTTAACGAAAAAAGCTCCACGACCACCAATGGCTGTTTGGTGGACAATGCCTTGGCCTATGCCTCCAAAGCCTATTTTAGTAGCGGAAAAAAAGCGACACAAAAAGGAACGATTACCTATATTTTTCAGGGGAAGTAGGACGCCAGGCTACTCGGTTTTGGTTTTGCCTAATACCAGGTCGTCTAGGATTGCTACCATTGGGTTTCCCCAATAAAAAAGAAGGGACGGCTACCCGTACGTAGCACGCCCCTTAGCTTTCCAGAATTACATACACCTCACTGTACGTCCCTCTGTCGCTAGTATTCAAAATTCATTGTGTGCTATTTCCCTTATCTGGGGAAACTTTGGAATAAGGAAGGAAATACGGTAATGGGATCTACAATAATAATCCCGTCTATAAAGTTGATGCCCCCATTGCAATTCCCCGCTTCTA
>CALGQU010000028.1 GCA_937959125.1 uncultured Croceitalea sp. | reverse complement strand
GGGAATCTCCTTGATTTGCCCCGTTGCCTGATCCCTAAAGATGATATTCTGGTTGAACAATGCACTGGTATTGTACCTTAGGTTTTCATTAAAACGCACATTAATGTCATAATCCTCACCATCCTTTTTGAATACCCCTGCTTTGTTGCCAAAAATGGACCTTCGCGACTGTTGGCCTACTTGGCCAACGGATACCCCTAGTTCCCCGGCTTTTTGCCGGTCTACGGTTACCTGCATGCCCGGACTGCTTTTATTGACGTCCACTTTGAGCCCTTCCATACCATCGATACTTTTGGTATTGATGAAATTGCGCATGCGCTCCGCCACACTGATCAGCGTGTCGTAGTTTTTGCCGATCAATTCAACGTTTACGGGATATCCTGCCGGTGGACCAACGGCATCCTTTTCAACGGAGATGGTCACCCCGGGGTAGATATCGGACAAGGCATTCTGTATACGCAGTCGCAGCTCTTCAGTATCCAACCCTTCCCTAAAGCGGAATTCTTGCATAGAGAGTGTTATTTTTCCCCGGTGCGGCATTTCGGCAGCGTTACCCGCTTCGGTAAACGGGTTTTCCGCTCCTTTCCCAACTTGTGAAACCCCGGTATCTACCAAAAGATTTTCGCCATTGGCAAAGTATTGACCGTCCCTGGCAATTTCATATACTCTTTCTTCAATCGCTTTGGTGAGGACATCCGTTTTCTCAATATCGGTGCCTTGCGGGTATTCGATATAGACATAGATTTCCTTTGGGGTATTGTCTGGGAAGAATTCAATTTTGGTCCGTTCACTGCCTACGGATGTTCCAAACGCCATAAAGGCAGCGACCAACAATAACATGGTTACCCCAAAATACCAATACACATTTTTACCCCTAAGCGCATGGGCCAAACGTTTTTCATACCAGTTCTCCAAACGGACAAGGCCATTTTTTTGAAAACGCATTGCCCATCGCTTTAAAAAGTATTTGTACACCCAAAAGAACGCTGCAATAACGATCATCAACGAGCCAAGACCACGCATGGGACCGCCCACGATTATGATGAATAGGCCAAACCCGCCTAGTAGGGCACTTATGCGTAGCAATTGCTTTACTGAAAGTTCTTTTTCGCCAATCTCCATAAATTGGGAAACCAACATGGAATTCATAAAAATGGCAACAAATAGGGATGATCCCAATACTACGGAAAGGGTGATGGGAAAGTAGATCATAAATTCGCCCATAATTCCTGGCCACATGCCCAAGGGTACAAAAGCCGCTACCGTGGTTGCGGTGGAAATAATGATAGGAACAGCAATTTCGCCAATTCCTTTTTTAGCGGCCTCTTTTCTGGACATGCCTTCTTGTTCCATAAGACGGTATACGTTTTCAACCACCACAACGCCATTATCCACTAACATGCCCAAGCCCATAATGAGTCCAAAAAGAATCATGGTATTCAGTGTGTATCCCAAGGCAGATAAGATCATAAAAGACATGAACATGGACATTGGGATGGCGAAACCAACGAACAAGGCGTTTCTAAACCCTAAAAAGAACATGAGTACCGCAACTACCAGAATGATTCCAAAGATGATATTGTTGACCAGATCATCTACTTGGTTTAGGGTAGTACTACTACTGTCATTGGCAAAACTAACATCCAAATCCTCAGGCAAATAGTCTTTTTGCGCTTTGGCAACAATACCTCGTATTTTCTCCGTAGCCTGTACTTCGTTTTTACCGGAACGTTTTTTAATATCTAGCATGACCACACTTTCCCCCATTTCCCGGGCATAGGTGGTTTTGTCCTCTTCGGCAAAAGTAACCTTCGCAATATCCCTAAGGTAAACAGCTCCATTTTCGGACTTCACCACAAATTCGTTCAATTCATTGGGCTGCTGTATTTCCCCGGTAATGCGTATGGTACGGCGTTGGCCACTGGTAATCAAATTCCCTGCGGACATGGTCATATTACCATTCCCTATGGCCTGAAGAATGTTGTCAAAATTCACCTTGGCCGCCATCATCTTATTGATGTCCACGGCAACTTCCACTTCTTTGTCCTGCGCACCGCGGATATCGACTTGTTTAATCTCTTCCAGGTTCTCTATTTCGTCCTCAAGATATTCTGCATACTCTTTGAGTTTTTCTACCGGATAATCCCCTGTAATGTTTACGTTCAAAATGGGAAAGGATTCGGCAAGGTTAAGGTCGAATACCGTAGGTTCTACTTTTGCCCCATTAAAAACAGGCCAATCTTCACTTGCTTTTTCCGCGTCTACTTCATCCTTTACCTCTTGTTTTGCATTTTCAACGGTGATGCCCTCGTCAAATTCAATGACCACCATAGCGTAGTCCTCTTGGGAGGTAGAGGTCATCTCTACAAAATTGCTGACATTTTTGAGGCGTTCTTCCAATGGATCGGTAATAAGCCGTTCCATATCTTCTGCGGTGTTCCCTGGAAATATGGTGCTCACATAAATTTTGGTCTCTACCGCCTCTGGAAATTCTTCCCGTGGCATGGCAAAGTAGGATGATATACCCACGAACAGGAATATGGCGATCATTACATAGATGACCGAAGGGTTGTCTATGGCCCATGAGGAGAGCCTAAACTCTTTATTGGCGTTCTTTTTGGCTTTTTCCATGCTGTTGTATTTTATGATGTGCTGCTGGCCCTGTTTTTAAGCTAATGACAATACTTTTTGTTGGACCTACGCGTACTTTTAATTTTCCACTAACTACTAACTACTAACTACTAACTACTAACTACTGACTACTGACTACTGACCACCGCCGGTATAACCTTCACTTGCTGATTGTCACGTACACTTCTTGCCCCTTCTACGATAATATTGTTCCCAGAGGCCAAGCCTTCTAAAATTTCAACAAAATCACCTTGGGTTTTACCAGATGTAATAATTACTTTTTTGGCCAGCGTTTCATCCTTATCCGAACTATCAATGATATATACGTACTGCTGTCCTTCCGCATTTTCAGAAACTACGCTTTGCGGAATTAAAATGGCTTCCTCATTGGTGTAGTCATTGATTTTTACCGTAGCCGTAAGGTTGGGTTTTACCTTTCCATTTTTATTGGGAACCGGTATTTCCACACTAAAAGAACGGTTTCCGGGATTGATAAAATTCCCCGTTTCCCTCACCTTGGTAGTGACACTGTCTCCCAAAACCGGGAAATACACCTGTACCGTTTTGTTTGGGGTAACCGTGGGCAAATGCGCTTCTGGCACATCAACCTTGACATACATATCTTTTAAGTTGACGATCCTAAAAACCTCTGATCCCGGCCCTGGCGAAACTACCGTTCCTTGGTCTTTGATAACATCATCGATGACCCCGGTAAACGGAGCCCTTATTTGAGATCTTCCAAGTTGGCTTTGCAATTGCTTTACCGCACTTTCTTGGGCCTCATAGGTAGATTTGGCTTGGAGATACTGTATTTCCGATCCAATGTTTTGATCCCATAATCGCTTTTGGCGTTCAAACGTAGTTTTGGCCAATGCGGCTTGGGTTTTAAGCTGCGCCAATTGACTGGAGAGTCCCCCATCATCAATAGCGGCAAGTAATTGTCCCTTACCAACCTTTTGCCCTTGCTTTACATAAATCTTATATAAGGTGCCTGCCATTTCCGGATAGACCAACACATTTTGATCGGTCATTACGTCCCCTTGCAATTCCAAATAGTGGTCAAAGCGGGAGGTGTTTACCTGAAGGGTTGAAACCAACGGAAGTTTTGCGTTATCGTCCAAGGCGGCAATAGCAGAATCCAAAAGGCTTATCTGGGCCTCCAAAGCTTTTTGTTGTTCGTTGATTTCCGATCGTTTGGCGCGTATGGCTTGTAAATCTTTTCCGGCAACCACACTATCCACAGTGTTACTATCGCCTCCACAGGAAGCTAGGATGGTGGTTACAAGAAGTACTAAAAGTAGTTTTTTCATGATGTTCTATTTTATGGGAATCCTATTTTTTGTTTATTGGTTTATTTGTTGTTCATAATACCTTCCAAGACCGTTTTTCTATTGATCACATTGACCATGGCCTGAAGAAATTCTTGCTGCGCCCCGTACAATTGTGTTTGCGCCTGTCGCAATTCAAAACTTGTGGCCAAGCCCTCACTGTACTTGATTTGGTTTTTGTTCTCTATACGCTCTGCAAGGGCAAGATTTTCCTTGTTGGTATGGTATTCCTCTATGGCAAGAATGTAATTGCTTTTGGCACTTTCTAACTGCAACCGTATTTGTTCTTTGGCTTCTGTAAGTTGGGTCTTGGCTTTTTCAAGCGCAATTTTTGCCCGTTGCGTGCTGGCACTCCTGCCCAAAGAGCTAAACAATGGAATCCTTAAATCTACACCCAGAGTAGAAAAATCGAACCAAGGTTGACCATTGTTAAAGAAAGAAAAACTGTCGCCAAAAGATAGCCCGCCATAATTTACAAAGGCATTGAGCGATGGTAAAGCCCTACTTTTTGCCAGTTTCAACTCAAAATAGCGTTGTTCGTTTAGATTGGTAGCCAACTTAAAATCCACATTGTTTTCCATAGTAAACTCCGTATCCAAAATGGCCGGGGCAATTTGCTTCTGGGCCAGAACATCCAAATCTTCCTTAAGTACCGTAGCATTGGTTATGGGCAATCCCATGACCAAGTTGAGCATCTGCAAAGTGATTTTTTCCAATCGCTGCGCGTTTTTCAACTGGTTGTTTACGGAGGAAAGAGTAATCTGTAGTTGATCCACACTTTCCTCGTCACCCAAGCCGTTCTCAAAGATTTTCTTTGTTTCAAAAAGATTTTTGTCCAAAGTGGCTTTGTTCTTTTCCAATATGGATACGCTTTCTTTGGCCAAAAGCACATTTCCATAAGCTTCTACTACGGCTTTGCGTACTTCTAGACTTGTTTTCTCCTTGTTGTTACGGCTAAAGCTTAGGAACGCTTTGGTTGCCTGTACACCTACAATATAGGAGCCATCGAATACCTGTTGTCGCAAGGTAGCGGTAGCCGATAATTGTTGCGGTTGCCCAAAAACCACCTCTACAAAAGTACCGGGTTCCCCGCCAGCGACTTCCCCGGGCAATTGCAGCACTTGCTGTTTCAGTTGGTTTTGGTAATTGACATCCCCGTTTATTTGGGGAAGTCCGGTGGCAATGGTCTCCCATTTTTGTTTTTGGGCATCCAAAATATCCCTATCCGCGTTTATGGCACTATAATTATGTTCTTGTGCATAAGCTACGGCTTCCTCTAAACTAAAACTGTTCTGTTGTTCCTGGGCGTTTGCCGTCAAGACCGAAAGGCACAGAAAGATGATAAGCAGTGTTCGCATTTATTCTTGGTTTGAATTGATGATTTTGTTCAATATTTTTCTTCCTTCCGGAGTTACGATTCCCCTTAGGTGGTATTCTAAATAATAATCCTCCAATTCTGGTTTGGTAAACATAGCACTGGGAAAAATATCGTCGTCCCCCAAACTGTAAACCCCGGAAAAGTAGATTCTGGCCACAAATTGAATGTTTAGGTTTTCCCTATAGATTTTTGCGGCGATTCCCCGTTGTATATTTTGCACCACGCAATCTTGCATCACTTCAAAATGTTTGTCCCTTAAGGTTTGATGGATCTGCGGATAATACTTTTGTAATTGATATTGTGGAGAGGTTTTCTCATCCTTTAAGCGAGACATGACGAACTTTTTAATTTCGTACAGCTCTTCTATGGGGTTTTTTTGTAAAGAGATAATATCGTCGATACCGTTAGATATCACCCAAAAAAGATCCATGGTGGTCTCTTCGACCAATTTGGTCTTGTTTTCAAAATGGGTGTAGATGGTTTTTTTGGAAATACCCATTTCGTTGGCCAGATCATCCATGGTAACGCTTTTGAAACCTAAGGTTAAAAAAAGCTCTGTCGCAGTATGTAAGATTTTTTGTCGCATAGTGGAAGGGCAAAAGTATATTGGAAACTATAAAAACAAAAAAAGTTTCCAAAGTTTTACATTTATTTAACACTGGCGTTCTACGCACTCCCCGGTATTAATTTCCATAGATAAGACGATAAGCTTTTGGTAAATTGGACATGAACTGCCAAATTACCGCTTAAAGCCCCAAAAAAGGGTTTAAAATGGTATGCTGTTACCCTTAGATGGTTCCCCTTTCCATGTCCTTTCTCTTCTTGTACGCCTCGTATGCGGTTTCGCCTTCCTCTTCCCAAAATTCCTCATAATGCTTCCATTTTGATAAATCGCTTCGTAGCGGACCACATGCTTTCTTTGAGGAGGTTTTAGCTTTCTTATGGCCTCCCCCGCCACCAAAGCCAAAAATTATTTTGGCAAGAATCAATATTCCAAGGGCTTTCCAATACCCAACTTCCGGTAAACCAAATAGGTCGGGCATTAACCAATTCCATAAATACATGACCGCATACCCTAGTAAGAAAACAATGCCTATGGCCAGAATGATAACAAATATCACTTTGACAACTTTAATGACCATCTCCTTTATACTGTTTTCCACTTTTCCCGTTAAACGTTCCCTATGTTCCATACGTTTTTTATTTGTGATTTTTTAATTCTAATTTTCGCGTTAATAATGATAAAGCTCTATGTCTTCTAGACATTAGTGTGCCTGGCGATATCCCTGTCTTCATAGCTATTTGCCTGTAGGTATACCCCTCAAAATCCACAGCTATTATAATATCCCTGTATAAAGGCTTTAATTCCGTAATCGCCTTTTTTAAGGTGTCCTTTAGTTCTTCAGAATAGGTAGTTGGTTGGGATGCGTAGAACAATTCCGTATACGCTTGCCATAGATCGTCCATCCCATCATTTTGAGGTACTCGGCGGGGTTTGGCACGCATGATATCAATAATTCTATTTTTGATAGCGTTGTAAACAAAACCTCCAACATTATGTATGGGCAGGGAATCTTCTGGCCTGGAAAAAATTTTTAAAGCTACATCCTGTATAATGTCTTCGGCATCCCTATCCACTGTACTGTTTATTTGTGAACGCACGTAGTTTTTAAGGGAATTGTATTCCTCTTTAAAAAAAGCATTTAGATGGTGATTGTTTTTTTTAGAGACCATTCTTGTTGCGCCTAAGCATTCATTAGTAAAGACGATGGAATTATATTGTATTGCATTTTTTTTACTATGTTATCTCTTTAGTGCATTAATCGCTCTATTTGTAACAATGGGTGTATTTTTGAAGGAAAATTTTTAAAATGCAGTCCGTAGAACGCTATCGCAATAATTTTCTAGCCTATCTAGAGGAAAAAACCATACGTAAAGAACCCAAAAGTCTTTATGAACCCTATGCCTACATTTTAGGTTTAGGTGGAAAACGGTTGCGACCCGTATTGACACTCTTGGCTACGGATTTGTTCGGAGGCAATTATAAAGATGCCATGGACGCCGCTTTGGGAGTAGAGGTATTCCATAATTTTTCTTTGGTCCATGATGATATTATGGATGATGCGCCCCTTCGTAGGGGGAAGCAGACCGTGCATGAAAAATGGGATGTAAATACCGGAATTCTCTCCGGTGATGCCATGCTTATCAACGCCTACCAGCTTTTTGAGGCATATGAAGGTGATACGTTTAAAACCTTGGTGAAATTATTCAGTCGAACGGCTATTGAAGTATGTGAAGGACAACAGTACGACGTGGATTTTGAAGATAGGGATGAGGTAACCATTGCGGAATACCTTAAAATGATACAGTATAAAACTGCGGTTTTGTTGGGCTGTGCTTTAAAAATGGGAGCTATTATAGCTAAAGCTACTCCTGAAAATCAAAAATTGATCTATGATTTTGGACTGTCCCTAGGGACTGCTTTTCAGCTACAAGACGATTATCTGGATGCCTTTGGTGATCCAAAAACCTTTGGCAAACAAGTTGGGGGGGATATCATAGAGAACAAAAAGACATTTTTATATTTAAAGTCTTTGGAGTTTGGTACTAAGGAACAAAAAAAGCAACTTAAAGATATGTTCTCCATTCAGCCCGCAAACCCGGCCTCTAAGATAGAGGCCGTTAAAACCATTTTTACGGATACAGGTGCCGTAGCGGCGACCAAAGAGGAAATACATACGTATACCAATGCTGCTTTTGACGCTTTGGAGAACATTGAAATTTCCAAGGATAGTAGAGCCATTTTAAGAACATTTGGTCAAGACCTCATGCAGCGAACGGTTTAAAAATACGCTTTAACAATGCTTTTATAAAGGGTAACGGTGCTGGTGCGGACATGATTTTAGCATCTTCCAATAATGAAGTTTCCTCGTCCAAGAATTTAAAAATATGCTGTGGGCTTATCTTTTTGAACAAGGATTCAAAAATGGAGCTCCCCAAGTGATTGCTTTGATATAAGATGTCCAATAAAAGCAGGTCATAATACCAAAACTTGGTCTTGGTTTTAAGGTCCTTGGGATGTCTTCCTTTTTTTAAGTGCTCGATCAGGGTTTTTACTTTTTTATGGGTATTCATAAAGGTGTATCCCGTGCTGGCCTTGGCCCAGCCCCCTGCAATACCAATATGGAAGACATGTTGGGAATTGTGCCGCTCAAAGTTATAGCTGGTCATGGGAATATTGCCCGTTTCTTTTTCCGCAACTTCGTACACTCCTGAACCTTTTGCTTCCAAATAGGCTACAATCGCTTTTTCATAAGTGGATTTTTCCAAGGTATCCACAGAAAATAAGGTGTATTCTACCAAGGCTTCATTTTCTGAAAAAGGAAGAACGTACATAAACCGCGTGTTTCCTTTTTGGGGAATGGAAAAATCCATAAAGGTCGCTACCCCGGGGTCAAAAATGGGATGTTCCGTTTTAACAAACCATCCTAAAAAGTGCTGCTGTAAAAGCGGATAGTGCTGTTGCTCCGTAACTTTTTGGACATCAAAGATGCTGGTGAATACTTGGGGGGTGTGGTAAGAAGTCGTTTTTGTGCGGACTGTGGCCCCATGCGGTTTTTCCTTTACTTCCAAAACCTCTTCAACCTTTAAGGTAATATTTGGACAGCTTTTCAATTGGTCTAAATAATAGTGGTAAAAATCCACCCCACGTATCATTTTATAGGTATAAGGAGCAATAGGGGTAGTACGCTTTAAATCTTGTCCCGCAAAATAAATAGTGGACCAAGAGGCATGTAGTAGGTTGTCAAAATCCCCGGTCCCTTTTTCCCAAAAACACCATGTTCTATCATTTGTGTTTTTGGCATCCTTTTCTAGAAGTAAAATGGATTTTTTTTCAAAAAAAGGCTCTTTACCCATGGCGTTGGCCAAAAGTAAACCAGAAGCACCTGCGCCAATAATAATGAAATCAAATTGCGGCATCTGCCAAAAATACGGAAAGCAAAATAGTCTCAAAGAACATGTTCCAATATGGGAAAAAATGCTTTGAAATAGGGGTATAATAGTAAAGTGGGAATTTAGTCCATACCCATAAAAAAGACCGCTAAACCAAAGTTTGCGGTCTTTTAGCATCTTGTTTGTGAGCGGGTTACATACGGGCTACAGGATCTGTAAAGCCTCCTTTGCTTGCCGTACCCCGTCTTCTTACGGTATTGTTGCCCCGGCGCACCAAAATACCGGCAACGTGTGGACTAGCCATAGAAGTTCCAGAAAGGATTTGAAACCCTCCGTTCAACCAAGTGGAGATAATATTTGAGCCGGGTGCCCAGCGATCCACACTGGCCCCAAAATTGGAAAAGCTTGCAGGTCTGATCCTATTGGTCAAAGCCCCAACCATCCATGAGCGGGACTCGTTCAAACGTTGTGGTGAGTAGAAACTGGTATCATCATTTGAGTTACCAGCGGCAAGGGCCCCCACAATTTTTGAAGAAAGCCGTTGCATAGCACTATCTAAAGCATCAGATGTAAAGCGTTCTGGAAAACCGATGCTAAAATTAAAAACATCTTGCGGATTAGCTCTGTTATACACATAGTTGATTCCGGAAATCATGGTATCTACATCACCGTTACCGTCTTTGTCCGCAATTTTCACCGCTACAAGACGTACCCCATGGCATACACCAATGATACCTTTTCTGTTTCTCTTTGCTGCAATAATACCAGATACATGGGTGCCGTGCCCATTTTGGTCGACCCAATCTTCGCCGGATACAAAACTTCTGGACTGCCCCCTAAATATGTTAAGATCTTCGTGTGGAGCAATACCACTATCTATCACATAGACTTTGGCCATTACTTCTCGACCATCTCTTCTACCTACCCAATTAACACCCCAAGGAATCAATTCGCCATTTTGTAGCTCAACGTTGTCCACAGGCACTGGAGGTCCTGCTTGGATTTCAGAACTGGGGGCACTTTGAGCTTCTGTACCGGCAAAATTGGCCAATTCACTAGCCGTTATGCCACCTTGGACTATTGGTTTTGGGAAATTGGCGTTGATAATATAGTTGGGTTCAACACTGGCAATGCGTTTATCGTTCTTTAGTTCTTCCAAAGTGTTGGCATCCACATTTTTTAGTTTAAAACCATTGACGGCTCCAAAATATACCTTCTCTAAAGATTGGGATTCTAAATGGTTGGCCTCTAAAATGCTTTGCGCCCTTGCGGTAAAGGTTTGGTCAAGACTCTGAAGGCGTTGTTTGGACAGCGCAAAGCTATTCTTTAGGTCCTTGACCGCTGCTGCATCTTCATGATAAGTAACAATAAATTCCCCAGGGACTACAGATCTGGGATCTACATTGTCAATAGTTTTGGATTCTTCTGCAGAAATTTCCGCAACGCTTTCAAGTTCGATAACGTCTTCGATTTCCGTTGAGCATCCAACAAGGATGGACAATGATAAAAGAGTTAATGTTTTAAAATACGGTTTCATTATAATTGGTTTATGATTAAGTTATTAATATCGTAAACTTTTGTAAAATTTTAACGTTTAATCGATAAACTACAAAGAATCGCCTTAATTTTAACATATAAGATGTTTCTTACACTTTGATAAAGTGGTGTTACATCAATTTTCTGAGGTCAAACTTTCATTTTGAACGATATTCGGTTATTAAAGTGCTTTAATTCCTAAAAACCACTTTACGGTAAATGGATACTGTTTAAACCTGAATAGAGGTATACTGCCAAGAATAGCTTTGGCCCCTAACAAACCCTTGGGGTGTAGTTTACGGATGTTCCAAGATGCTCTTTAGCTTTTTTGGGGACAGGTATTCAAAATAGCGCTCGGTAACCTCAAACTTTTCATTTAGGATAACCATTGCGGGAAGCGAAAACGGATAGTTTTCCCTAGAAGCTAGGAGCAGCGGAATGTCATGTGTAGGATTTCTTTTTTTGCCTAGCTCTTTATTGGTAAAGATGTCCCCGCCAAAGGTGATGTCATCCGTGGTTTCGGCATCCATTTTAACGGCGTAAAAGTTTTCATTCAATAGGGCCACAACTTTGGGGTCTTTAAATGCGGCCTTGTCCATTTTTTTACAGTAGGCGCACCAATCCGCATAAAAATCAATAAATACTTTTTTTGGTTTTAGGGAAAGGGAATCTTCCAACTGTTCAAAAGTTAACCAATGGATGGTTTCTTCTTGCGCAATTCCCTGATTAGTGCTGAAAAGCAGCATCAAGCCCAACCATAAGGTTTTTAATCCCGCTGAAGTATTCCCTCTTGTTATGTTGCTAATGCGCATCAATGTAGCTTACCAAATTTCATTCCTAAAAAAAAGGACCGTGGCGTATTTGGACCATAGATATAATCGGAATCCCGTGTGGCCCCAATATCAAAATCATCCTGAAAGCTATTAAAAAGATTGGTAACGCCACCAGAAAGGGTCATCATAAAAGAATCGCTAAAATCAAAATGCGTTTCCAGTTTGATGTTGAGGTCAAAAAAAGCGTTTACCTCGTTCAATTCTAGAAAACCGGTTTCACTTATCACCCTAGGAACGGTCATTTCTCCGGTATAGGTGCTTGTTACATCAACATTAAAGGCTTTGTTGGGAATCCACGACGTATTGAAGTAACCATAAATGTTAGGGACACGTACAAATTCATCCACTGCAATATCAAATTCGCCCAGGGTGCCATCACTTTCAAAGAGAAGTTGAGGTTCATCATAACGGGTGCGTTGCAAGGTGCCCCCCAATTGAAAGCTCCATTGCTGACTGGGAGAAACCCCAAATTCAAAGTTGGTCCCAAATACAGTAGCGCCCGAACCATTACGTACTTCTTCTAGAATGGAACCGTTGTCCAACACCGCACCGGTACTCACCTGGGTAAAGGGGTCTTCCAAACTGGTGTAAAACCCTTCCCATAAAAAGTCCAACTGCAGGAGCTTAAAGTTTTTGGAATAGTTAAAGGATCCCGTAAAAGCATTGGAGAATTCCGTTTGTAGGTCATCCGCTAGGATAACAAATTGGGGTTCCCCGCCAACACTGGAAATATGCAGGTCTTCATTAAATGCTTGTGGTGCCCTAAACCCGCGGGCATAACCACCCCTAAAGCGAAGTGCTTCCGTAATTCGGTAAGATAGGGTCAACCTTGGGGATAAGGTTGTTTGGCTTAAATCTACCGTTCTAGAGATACCGCCTATGGTATAATTTCCGTCTACGGTTACATTGTCCAAGCGGGTTCCCACCAAAGCGGTGAATTTTTCAGTAGGTTTCCATTCGTATTGTGCGTAACCACCTAGGGTAATCACGCTTTGGTCAATCAAGCGATTATAACCTGGAATTTGATCTTCGGTACTATTAAAGTTGTATTCCATGCCTGTTGTGAATACATCATTGTTAGCGCGACTTTTGGTCAACTGAAAACCGTTGACCCATGCAAGGTCTTTGGTAGTACCAAAAGCGTTATTGGCCAAGAGGCTATCTTGCCTAGTCCGCTCGCCACCCAAACCGCCATAAAAACTGTCCCTATCCGTATTGGATACCGAGGTATACACTTGGATTTTTTGGGTATTGTCCTTGCTGTCCAATTCGTAATCCAGGCCACCTATAAAGGTATCATGATCCAATTCTTCGGTAATATCGGTAAACTGTGGTGCCAGATCCAAGCGGTCCCCACCACGGCGATATTCGCGAATAGCGTTGAGGTTGATGGCTATCCTGCTTCTATCCGTAGGGCGTAAAAACGCCTTGCCGCCTACGGTGGTGTTACGCAGTTCCACCAATTCCGTAAAGCCATCGTCATTGGCATCCCAGGCATCCCTATTTCTGTAGTTCCCGAAAAGTGTAAATCCGCTATTGAGGTCATCTGCCACTATGGAGCTGTTGAAGTTCACGATGCGGTCCAGGGCCTGACCGTTCACCAAGGCAAAATTGCTGCCAATTTCCCAAGTGTTCAATACAGGGTCTTTGGTGATGATGTTTACCGTACCCGCTATAGCATTGGAACCATAAAGTGCGGATCCGCCACTACGAACCACTTCTACCCGCTCAATAACGTTGGTGGGTATCTGTTCCAAACCGTAAACCCCTAACAAGGAAGTAAAAATAGGCCTGCTGTTCAACAATATTTGTGTGTAACCGCCATCTAAACCATTTAACCTAACCTGTGTAAACCCACAATTTTGGCAGTTGGTTTCTACGCGTACCCCAGGGGAAAAGTTAAGTCCGTCTGCTAGGGTAATGGATTGTGTTGCTGTTAAAAGACGCGGTTTTAGAGTGGAGACCACCACAGGGGCACTCCTTTTGGCCACCCGGTTTCTGGTAGCGCTTATCACTACCTCGTCCAGCCCCAACACATCTTTTTGGAGCGTAAAATTCACTTCTTGCTTATCGTTTTCTTGGATGGTTAAGGGTTGGCTTATGGTACGATAGCCTTTGGCTTCGGCTACTAGGACTGGCGTTCCTATAGCTATTTCTGTAGTATACCTTCCGTTTTCGTCGGATAGGGTGGCTATATCGGTACCTTTTACAAAAACCGTTACAAAGGGCAAAGGTTCCCCATTATGGCTTGTGGTTCCAGAAATGCGCGTTTGTTGCGCAACCATGGAGATGGCAAAACAAAGAAATAAAGAAAGTGATATTTTTTTGAGTATCAAAAATAAAAATTTAGACAAATCTAAAAATATGTTTTTACAAATAAAAATGTATTTTTGGAAAATCGAAATTTATAATAGCGTTTTTTTGACACGGGCCGAAGAAAATTATATCAAGACCATTTTTCATCTGGGAGGCAATCAATCCCAGCTGATTTCTACCAATGCCATTGCGGAGCAAATGGAGACCAAGCCGTCGTCCGTAACGGATATGGCCAAGAAACTAGCAGAAAAGAAGTTGGTCAATTACATTCGGTATCAAGGGGTGTCCCTTACGGATGCCGGAAAAAAAACGGCTTTGTCCATTATTAGAAAGCACCGCTTATGGGAAGTGTTCCTGGTAAAGAAACTGGATTTTACTTGGGATGAGGTCCATGAGGTAGCAGAACAGTTAGAGCATATTAAAAGTGAAAAGTTGATTGATCGTATCGATGCCCTTTTGGAATACCCAAAGTACGATCCCCATGGTGACCCCATCCCCACAAAGAATGGGGAATTTTTAGTACGGAACAAACAATTGTTGAGCGAGTTGCCCATACCTTCCTCCGGCGTTTGCGTTGGGGTTAAGGATACCTCTGCCGCGTTTTTGAAATTTTTGGATAAAAATCAGATTGCACTTGGAAACGAGATAACGGTTTTGGAAAAAGAGGTTTTTGATGACTCCCTAAAAATCAAGATTGGGCAAAGGGAACTTCAAATCTCCAATCAAATTGCCACAAACCTTTATGTAAAAACAGAAAGCTAATGGAACAGGTAATATCCTATTTAGAATCTATAAACCCCATATTGGCGGCCTTTTATGCCACTTTGTTTACTTGGGGGTTAACCGCCTTAGGGGCCGGGCTTGTATTTTTCTTTAAGAGTCCAAAGCGTTCCGTTATGGACGGGATGTTGGGTTTTACGGGAGGCGTTATGGTGGCTGCAAGTTTTTGGAGCCTATTGGCGCCCGGTATAGCGATGAGCCCGGGAGAAGGTTTTGTAAAGGTGATTCCCGCAGGGGTTGGCTTCTTATTGGGTGCCTTGTTCCTTTTTGGTTTGGATAAGGTATTACCGCATCTACACATCAATTTTAAGGAAAGCGAAGCCGAAGGGGTAAAGACACCTTGGCACAGGACTACCTTATTGACCTTGGCCATAACATTACATAACATCCCAGAAGGTTTGGCCGTAGGTGTTCTTTTTGGCGGGGTTGCCGCTGGGTTTGATGGCGCTACCATTGGAGGGGCGGTTGCCCTGGCCTTGGGCATTGGGTTGCAGAACTTTCCGGAAGGTTTTGCCGTTGCCATGCCGCTACGTAGGCAAGGACTCTCCCGAAGGAAAAGTTTTATGTACGGACAAGCGTCCGCATTGGTAGAACCTATTGCAGCCGTAATTGGGGCTTGGGCGGTCATTACGTTCCAACCTATTTTACCCTATGCGCTGGCTTTTGCCGCAGGGGCCATGATTTTTGTAGTGGTAGAAGAGGTGATTCCGGAAACGCAGCAAGACAAACATTCGGACATTGCCGTTATGGGCTTTATTGGGGGTTTTATAGTGATGATGACCTTAGATGTGGGGTTGGGGTAGTACCATGTAGGGGAAAATGTAAAATTAATGTCATGCTGAACGTGTTTCAGCATCCCACACGGTATTTATTTGAAGCATTAATGATGAGACCCTGAAACGAGTTTAGGGTGACGCCTACAGGTATTTTCTTTACTATTCTATATGCTGCTAACTAAAAAGAAATCTAATTAATGAACAGCTTAATTTAAAAATTATGAAAATCAATAACATTGCGGTCATAGTTCTAACTGTATTCACCAGTACTATAACCTTTGGTCAAACCACACCCAAACAACTACAAAAGGAAATTGATCGGCAAGTTTGGAAACCGTTCCAAACGGCATTCCAAAATCTGGATGGGGAAGCTCTTAACGCTACCTATGCCGATGAGGTTTTGCGAGTAACCCCAAACGGAATTGACACAGAAAACAGTTTTAAAGCGGCCAATCTCAAACGTTTTGCCCAAAACAAAGCGGACGGGCTTCAAATTGCTTTGGATTTTTGGTTTGACAGCAGGCATACCAATAGTAGCACCTCTTATGAAGTAGGTTTTTATAGGATTGCTGCTACCAATACCCAAGGGGAGACGGGCTATAATTATGGGCAGTTTCATATCGTACTAAAGAAAATAGGGGGCACATGGAAAATAACCCAAGATTGGGATACCACTACGTTGAACGGACATGAAATTAATGCTGATGATTTTGGCAGAAAACAGGGCTTAAAGTTCTAAGCAAATCTTTTGATAGTGTACCTTTTACCTTATACCAAGCTTTCTTAAAGCAAATCCATATCGTCTGTATCTAGAGGGATATCGTCATCTGGATCCTTATCATCAAAATTGACACCCGGCGGATTAAATAAACCCCAACGATCAATACTATAGTTCCAAGGATCAAAAGTTTGTACCCATTCTGCAAACAATACCCTGAATTCCTCGATTTCCGTGCGTAATAACTCTAAATATTCCGTGTGTTTAAAACCCCATAGTTCCATCCCGCTGCAACCCGTCAAGAGCTCTCGCCCTGCTTTACGGATAATTGCTGCATTTTCCATTTTAATGTCGTAAAGCATGCTTCCTTCCGCGCCGCCAAGCTTCGGGCATATCAACATGGCGTCCGCACGTAGTTGATAGGCTTGCTGTTGTAATAAGCCTCGTTCAGCCTCATCTAAATGGGCATATTCTTCTTCACCTTCCTTTACAAGGGAAGCAATCTTATCGGCCAACTCAAAAATATGCCAACCCTTTTTATAAATAGGGGTTTTCTTAAAATGTTCCCTAGAAAAATCGTCATCATCGCTTGAAAACATATAACTAGTTTTTCAGTTCCTCCAAGACCAGCCCATAATCGTATTGTAGATCCTCGTGCAGAACCGCAATCTTCTTTTCAATAAAGGCCAGTTGCCTCTCGTAAAGATTCGTTAAGGTCGTGTTTCTTTTAATGGAAGGGGTAAAAGCCTTTAGTTTTTCGCAAAAATACAGTAAAAGCACCACCTCGGTCTCTTTGTTTCCGGAATACCGGATGTATTTTTTAATACCCCTTAGAATCTTACGTACACTTTTTTTGATGTAGAAATAGCTATTGGTATTGACTTCTGAAAATTGAAGTTCCACTTCTTCTTTTACGGTTTCCCGATACCCTTCTTCACTGTCGGATTCAAAGAGTAAATAGGTGAGGAGTTCTTTGTTCTCTTTTTTAAATCGGCCCAAACGCAAACACAACTGCAACAATTCCTCAGCATCCCGGTGTTGCAGTTCTTTTTTGATTTGTGCTAGGGTAGCGGCTTTCATAAGGCACTGTTTTTTAGGTACGCTTCCTGTATTTCCAAAAAGGCTTTTACGGGATCTTCGGTATTCCAAATACCGCCCAAAGTGCCAACGCCTTTAAATCCCAATCCCAAAGCTTCGGGGGTGGTTTTGGCATTGATGCCGCCCATACCCACAATGGGCTTGGTACTATGGGACACGTTAAAACCGCGACCTTCATAGCCCGGTTTTGAAATGGCACCAAAAACAGGGCTCAACATATAATAATCGAACCGGACCTCCTGCTGTTCCAAGTCTTCCAATTCATGATAGGAACTGCTGACTTTGAATCCGTTGACACGGAACTGCTCTACGTAGGTGTTTAATCCCTGTAGGTGTTCCCGCCATACCCGTTCTTCCAAATGGATTCCTTTTACGGGAATTTTTTCCGATACTAGATGATGGTTATGGATCATTACATGTTGTAGATGCTCCGGGACTATTTGCCTTAAATAGTCATGGTACTGGTCTTCGTCAAAATCTGGTTTTCGCAGGTGGTAAAACTGTAACCCCGCATCAAATAATTGATGGAGGATTCCTAGTTCATTAGGAAGATTTTTTTCTGGGGAAATTAAAATAACCATAGGTTCAACTTCTTAAATAACTAGCTCCGTTTACATCAATTATCGTCCCGGAGGAATACGCAGCTCCTTCCGATGCTAAAAACAATACCGCATGGGCCACTTCTTTGGGTTGTGCCATACGCTTAAAAGGCGATTCCCGTAACAGGTTTTCACGCTCTGCGGATGTCAAGGTAACGGCGGCCATTTCAGTCTCCGTAAAGCCGGGTGCTACAACCCCAATATAAATTTTATGGGGAGCCAAGGCTTTGGCCAGAGATTGGCTCATGGCGTTAAGGGCCGCTTTGCTTGCCCCATAGGCGGGTTTGGTGGGCTCCCCTCTAAAAGCACCCCGGGATGAAATGTTTACCATACGTCCACCTCCTGTTCTCATCATGGCTTTTGCACCCCAATAACACATATTGGAGACTGCAAACAGGTTGGTTTTAAAGGTGCTTTCCCATGCGTTTGTCCAATGTTCAAAATTGACCTCATCAATGTTATGGAAAATGGAAATCCCGGCGTTGTTCACTAGCACATCCAATTGTCCGTATTGCGATATATAGGCCGTAATCAAAGCTTCCGGGCCTTCTTTCTCAGAAATATCTTGTTGAAAGAGATAGTGGCCGTCCCCGGGCAATTCCGCCAAGGTTTTTGCAGCCTCCTCGGTATTCGTCCTGTAGTTGATGCCTACCTTGGCACCCGCATGGGCAAAAGCCAAAGCGGTCGCTTTTCCAATACCCCTAGAGGCCCCGGTAATGAGTACGTTCTTGTTTTTAAATTCCATAGTGTATTTTTGAACTCATTTAATTTTTTTCAATTGGCTAAAAAATTGCTCTTTTTAAGCCTGTTTTCGTCTTTTTTCTTTCCGTAGCCCAGCTATGCAACTCAATCCTGAAAGCTTTCGGGACAACAAGGGAAAAAATATCTAATTTTCGCTTCAATCCAAAAAGTTTAAATGAATTCGTTATAAACCTACAATTGCTGCCTCTGCACAACGTTCCCCGTCCATGGCTGCAGATACGATACCCCCTGCATAACCACCTCCTTCACCACAAGGAAAAAGCCCTGCTATTTCCGGATGTTCCAACTTTTCCGTCCGTGGAATGGTTATGGGCGATGATGTCCGGGATTCTACCCCAATAATATTGGCTTCTTGGGTATAATAGCCCTTCATTTTTTTGCCGAATTGGGCGAACCCTTTTCGCAAACGCCCTCCAATGAGTTTTGGAAATAGGGAATGTAAGGGAGCCGAATTCAGGCCCGGTTGATACGAGGTGGGGTTCAAATCTTGGGAGGTTTTCCCTTCCACAAAGTCCGTCAAGCGTTGTGCGGGAGCCGCTTGGGTTCTTCCGCCTGCGGTAAAAGCCAATCGCTCCAAATTCTTTTGATATTCCAAACCCTTTAAAACTCCAAATTTCTCATACTTCGGCAGATCTTCATCCACGTTTATTTCAACCACAATGCCGGAATTGGCATATAGGTTATTCCGTTTTGAGGGCGACATTCCATTGACGACCACCTCTCCTTCTGCCGTGGCGGCGGGAACTATAAATCCACCCGGACACATGCAAAAGGAATATACGCCCCTGTTCTGGACTTGGTGCACCAAGCTATAGGCAGCAGCGGGTAAAAGGACATTGCGTTCCCCATGGCAATGGTATTGTATGGAATCTATAATATGCTGCGGATGCTCTACCCGTACCCCCATGGCAAAGGACTTGGCTTTTAAGGCAATCTCCTTTTTGTGCAACAGCTCAAAAATATCACGTGCGGAATGTCCGGTAGCTAAAATGACGCGTTTGACTTCCAGCGTATTGGTATTATCAATAACCAAACCTTGGAGTTTGTTGTCCTTGATGACAAAATCCGTCACCTTGGTATTAAAATGGACCTCACCACCAAACTGAATGATGGCTTCGCGAATATTCTGGACAATTTTGGGCAGTTTGTTGGTGCCAATATGGGGATGGGCATCCACTAGGATTTCTTCAGTAGCACCGTGGAAGACCAAACTTTCAAAAATGCGCCGAACATCCCCCCTTTTTAAGCTGCGCGTGTATAATTTTCCATCGGAATAAGTGCCTGCACCGCCTTCGCCATAACAGTAGTTGCTATTGGCATTCACCACATGGTCTTGATTGATGGCTTTTAAATCCCGGCGTCGTTCTTGGACATCTTTTCCACGTTCCAATACGATAGGCTTGTAGCCCAATTCCAAACAGCGCAATGCGGCCCACATGCCCGCAGGACCAAAACCGATAATATGGACGGGCTTTGCTTTGGAAACGTCCTTATAGTCAAAAGAATAACTGCTTTGTGTAGGCAGGGGTTCATTGATATAGACCGCCAATTTATAATTAAAATAGATGCTGGGCTTACGCGCATCGATGGATTTACGTGCTACCTTTATTTTAATGTCATCTTCCGATACCCCCAAATATTTGGCGGTTCTGGCTTTTAACCCACCAGCTTGTCCCTCTTCCTTTAAACTTATCCGCAATTGGATGTTTCTGACCATGGCATAAAATTAGCACAATTTCACCTAGGACATGGCTAAAGGAACTGCATACCGGCTAAGCAAGTTTTCAAAAGGTGCTTTTCATGGATGTGACATCCTTCCCATTTTGTGTAACGAACGACGGTTTCCTGGGTATAATGTTGAAAAACTAAATCATAGAGAGGTGTTTCTACCTTTTGGAGTCCAAGGGTTATGGGAATCTCGTACTATTGAAATTCATTTTGCAACTCGTTCTCAATCTCTTTTACCAAGATTTTTTCTTTTTCTATAAATTCCTTCAAGAATTGCGAAAATCGATATCTAACCTTTATGTTATGACTGATTTTTGGGACCAAGCTTGGGTCACTTACTAGTAAGTCGTAGTCTTTAGGTACCCATTTTTCGTTTTTATAGTCAAAGGTTTCTTCAAAATCCGGCGTAATTTCTGGATACACACGATCGAAAAAGTACACTAGATTTTCATTGCTCAAATGTTCGGAAACCTCGCTACTTCGTTTCATTTTGGTTTGGTCCAGATTGTAATGGTCTACGATTTTCTTGCGTAGCATTTCATTTTTAATGATATCGATTCCCCTGGACTCCAAGAGGCTAAAGGCAGAAGTATTAAAATCCACAAAAAAGTACCTGATGACCCTTTCCCATAACCCATCCAAATCATTGGTATAGGGTTTCCCAGACTTAATATGGTTCAATAAGGTAGTACTTAAATGGGCAGTACGTAATTGGGATTTGATTTGTTCCTCAAAATTTTGAATATCCAGTTCAAGGGATTTCTTGATTTCGATTAGGGTGGATTTTTCGAGTTTACG
>CALGQU010000027.1 GCA_937959125.1 uncultured Croceitalea sp. | reverse complement strand
TCCCTAGGAAAGTACAATACAGAGGCTTTGTCATAGGAAACATCCAATTGCTGGGTAATGGCATCAAAATTCTTGTTGCGTAACTGGATTCTCCTCCCTGGATTAAGGCCTTTATATTCCATAGTGGTCCTGCGGGGCCATACCCAAATACTGGTAGCGGCATCCCCTTTGAACTCTGCTTCAATACCATTTTGCATTCCCTGCCCAAAACCGAGCAGGATGACCAAAATAAAAATACCTGATGCAACGGACATTCCCGTAAGAAATGTGCGAAGTTTGTTCTTACGGATCGTATCGAAAATCTCTTGCCATCTTTCGATGTCAAACATTGGGTTGGATTTATGATGATTGATGAATATGCTAATGCATAGTAGTAAGACGGCAGTACAACCAATTTGTTACACTTTTATTTACAAAAATTTAAGTGTTCCTCATTTTTTTGTAAATAAAGAAGAATAACCCAGCTACCAAAATGTAGGGTATTGCCATTAAATATACGATTCCGTTATTGATGCCTTCTGCTTGGCTATTATCCGCTTCACTCTCTAAAGCGGCCCTGCACATGGCGCACTGCGCATCTGCAACTTCTGGCATAAACAACGCCAACAATAGAAAAAACAACAGCCTCTTTTTCATAATCCAACTTTTAATGGACGTAGTACGGGGAAATCATTACATAAACAACCACACCCGTAACAGCAACATACAACCAAATAGGAAAAGTATATTTGGCCCATCTTCTATGTTCTTCAAAATCCTCTAGATAGGCCTTGCTATAGGTTAGCAGTACCAATGGGATAACCACTATGGATAATACAATATGCGTTAATAGAATAAACAGGTACACATATCTCATAAAACCTTCACCCCCATATGATGTTGCTTCTGAGGTCATGTGGTAGGCTACATACATGCATAGAAATGCAATGGACAGCAACACACAGGTGGTCATCAACCTTTGGTGCAGTTTTTCCCTTCCATTTTTAATGGCAACCACAGCAGCGATAAGAAGCAGTGCCGTAAGACCATTGGTGGTCGCATAAATTGGCGGTAAAAAAGAGAGTGGTTCCGCTCCCGGAATCTTATATTGGAAGAGGAAAGCAACGACCACAGGAATGATAATGGACAAAACCAATATCAGCACTTTTATTTTTTTCTCTTTTTGTAGGTTGGCTGCCATTTATTCCGCAAGTAGTTTTTTAATGTCTTCTTTAAGAATGGTAATTTGTTGTGCCTCACCATCCTTATTCACCCCTTGTTCTTCCGTAATGGTGCCACGGTAGTAGATCAAGGGATTTCCAAACCGATCCGTACGGGACCTTATATATCCTTCCTTATCCACTAGTGCGAACATGCCGGAATGTTCAAAACCACCTGGGACATCTTGGGCTTCTTTAGCCAAGATATAAAAACCTTCCCTTGCCAAGTTGTAAATACGATCCTGTTGGCCCGTCATCAAATGCCAGTTGGGGTTTTCAATACCGTAACGGTTCGCATAGGTCTTCAAGACCGTTGGCGTATCATATCTGGGGTTTATGGTAATGGAAGCCACACCAAAATCCGTTTTATCTTTAAAAGTATCCTGCAAACTCACCAGATTATTGGTCATTACGGGACATATGGTTGGGCAGGTGGTAAAGAAAAAATCAACGACGTACACCTTGCCCAAATAATCTTTATTGGTCACCAAGACACTGTCTTGGTCCAAAAAAGAAAAATTGGGGACTTTGCGCTTCTTCCCAGCACTGGTAATATAGGATAGCGGTGTTAGGGTGGTCGTACTGGCCAATCTATCATTTTCTACTACGGTCCCCTGCTTTATCCTTTTGGTAATTTCATATACCGCAAATACCCCAAAAATTAAGATAATGGCTGAAACCCATACGTAGGTATACTTTTGTTTTTTATTTGCTCCTGTCGGCATTGTTCTTTTTTAAGGCCAGTCTGTACTCCGCCAAGATGATTTTTACATCATCTTCCATTTTATTGTTCAGCTCAGCAACGGATGTAGCATCAAACCCATATTTTACACCTTCGTCCTCATCATCATCCCGTCCCCTTAGGTTTCTGTTTTTGTCGATAATAAACACCTCTTCACAACCCAAGTTTTCATCCAGTTTTATATTGGTTTTAAGGCTATCAAAAAATCCTTTGATTTCCTTTTCGGATGCAAATACAAACTGCCATTTTTTAATGGAAGACAATGTTCCTAAGCTTTCCTTTAATTGGGATACCTGGTCCTCGGTACCCTTGGGCATCATCATGACCAACTGAAAATCCTTAAACTCGTGGAAACGCTTGTAAATCTTTTGGTTCAAGTTAAAAGCATTGCCCTTACGTTGCGCCACATCCGACCCCAAAAATCCAAGTACGGTTATTTTATCTTGCAAAGTTATGGTATTAGTTGAACGGGGTACTTCTGCAATACTTTCCGTCAGCACAGGGAGTTTGCCAAAGTTGTTGACCCCCGAGGCAAAAAAGAGATAGGCCACCAAGGGAAAAATAAAAAGGACAACAAGGACAACCGTTTTTTTCATAGCGTGTGTCAAGTTTAGGGCACTAAAAATCCAACTATAACCACCTTTAACCTGAAGTGCAAAAATAAAGAAAGGCGGTTAAATAACCGCCTTTGTCTTTATATATTGTATGCTTTGGTTTTCTTAAAAATCCCAAGCAAAGAATCCGTTTTTAAAGATATCATAAATATATACCGCCTCAAACAGCAGGATAAAAACAAGGTAGGAGACCAAGAAAATGGGTGTCCAAACGATAGCTCTTCTCAATGAGCTTTTTTCATCACGCAAGTGCATAAAATCCCAAGCAATATAATAGGCTTTCACCAAGGTAAGGATAATGAATATCCAGTTAAGCAACTTCATCCCTAAAAATGAAGTTTGTACCAAAAAGGCCGGCTTAATGATACCTAAGACAACTTCTATTGCCGTAACTAAGGAAAGGAAAATTAAAACACCCCAAATCTTTTGGGTGTTGGACTTAAATTTTAACAAGCCCCTAAATATTTCCAGTTTATGCTCGTGTGCCATATGACTTATTCTTTATAGCTACCTGCGCAAATGCAGGCTTATTGTTTTAATGATTATACCAAATAAAAGAACGTAAATACAAATACCCAGACCAAATCTACAAAGTGCCAGTAGAGTCCTACTTTTTCTACCATTTCATAGTGCCCCCTTCTTTCATAGGTCCCTAAAATGATATTGAAAAAGATGATCACATTGATGACTACGCCAGAGAATACGTGAAATCCGTGAAAGCCTGTGATAAAGAAAAAGAAATCTGCAAAGAGACGGCTACCGTACTCATTTCTTATCAAGTTTGCACCTTCTACGACCCTAACGGCATCTTTTAACCTCCCTAAGGATTGCTCCCTTGTTAGTAAGGTCTTTTCCCCTTCTTCATTGATTTTTTCTGTACGGATCAAAATATTTGGGTTGGCCTTAAATCCTTCAATAACTTCGTTTAAAGAATAGTTGGGCAAGCTTTCGTTGTCCGTAAACCAAATTCCGGTATCCCTGGCATCAGCTACCCTATCCTCTTCCAAGGTCATGGAAAACTCACTAATGGCAGCGCGTTCACCGGTATCTGCTTTTACAAATTGAAGGACCCTACCTCCTTTGGTTTCCAAAGCCCCAAAGTCGCCTTTTATAAATGTTGCCCATTCCCAAGCTTGGGAACCTACGAATATGGCCCCTCCTATAATGGTAAGGAACATATAAATAATAACCTTATTTTGTTTCATTTTATGACCTGCATCCACCGCCAATACCATGGTTACGGAGGACATAATCAAAATAAAGGTCATAAAGGCCACATAAATCATGGGGTAATTCCCATGAAAGAACGGAACGTGGGTAAACACCTCATCCGCTATAGGCCATGTTTCTATAAATTTAAATCTAGAAAAACCATAAGATGCTAGAAATCCTGAAAATGTCAAGGCATCGGAAACGATGAAAAACCACATCATCATTTTTCCGTAGCTAGCGTTTAGCGGCCTATTACCGCCTCCCCAAACGTTTTCTTCATTACCGGTTGTAACCGTTGTATCCATAGAGAATATCGTTTTAATAAAACTTTAGCAAAAATACATCTTTTGCGGTATTGAAAAAGTGTATTGCTTTAGAAAACTTCGCTTTCTTTAATTTATTTCACAAAAAACATAAAGACGATCAAGTATACCCATAGGATGTCCAAGAAATGCCAGAATGTTGCCCCCAATTCCAAGCCCAAAAGATTTGCCGCCGTATACTTCCCCCGCAGCTGTTGCACCAGTACTACCAACAAAGAAATTAAGCCAGCGACCACATGTACGATATGAACAAAAGCTATCAAGAAAATATAGGACATTTTAATATTGCTGGTAGGCCCAGTGAAATAATAGCCGCTTTCCAACATTTGTGAAAAACCGATGAACTGCAAAATGATAAATGCAATTCCCAAGCCTAGCGTAGTACACAGCCAAATGGAGGCCAATTTTTGATTGTCGGATTTTACGGCCCTTTTTGCCAAGATGTAGGTGATACTGCTTAAAATAATGAGCGCGGTACTTATGTAAAAGGCTTGAGGTAGTAGAATGTTATCCAACCAGTCTTCTCGTTTGCTACTTACAATGTAGGCACTGGTCCATCCTGCAAACCCCATAATTAGGCTTATAATGCCAAACCATAGCATCATTTTTTTTGCCCTATTGTTCTTTTCCTGGGCAGTCCCCTGGGTTAAATCCATAATTCTTATTTTCAAAAATTGGATTTTGTATTAATACAAAACCCGTTTTCACTAATTTTTATAACCATGCGGTCAGCCATTTGTCAAAGACAAAAACCAACTGTATCAAAGTGATATAGCTTACACTGGCCAACATTAACTTTCTAGCTGTTGGGTTGTCTTTTTTTTCATATAATTTAAAAGCAAAGACCAACATAACAACGCCCAACACAAAGATGAGTACGGCCGCCGGTATGGAAAGATGCAACCTTCCCGTAAAACCAAAAACCGGCATAATGGATATCACGATCATCCAAATGGTATACAATATTATCTGTAGTGCGGTACCACTATCCTTTTTTCCCGTGGGCAACATTTTAAACCCTCCTCTTTTGTAATCCTCATCCAGCATCCAGCCCAATGCCCAGAAGTGTGGGAATTGCCAAAAAAATTGGATCATGAACAAAGTTCCCGGCTCAATACCAAAATCATTGGTCGCTGCCACCCAACCCAACATAAACGGAATAGCACCTGGGATGGCACCTACGAAAACTGCCAATGGGGTTTTTGTTTTTAAAGGGGTATACACGCTGGTGTATAAAAATATGGACAAGGTCCCAAACAAGGCCGTTTTTGGATTCAATAGGTAAAGTGCGATAATTCCTAGAACGGTAAGGACAATAGCAATGGCCAATGCCGTTTTACTGGACATCCTTCCTGCGGGAATAGGCCTATTATTTGTTCTGTGCATCAACAGATCCAAATCCTTTTCAATAATTTGATTGTAGGCATTGGAAGCCCCTACCATACAGTAGCCGCCAAAGGCTAAAAGAAAAACGGAAAGGAAATCAATTTCATAAGCACCCAGAAAATAGCCTGCTATGGAGGAAAAAACAACGCTCACCGCCAACCGTACTTTGGTAAGTTCCTTAAAGTCGGCCAAAGCCAAGGACCAGGTGGATTTTTTTATAGTTCCGGCAACAGATTTCATCAGCATCGCATAATGGAGCGCAAAGATACAGACGCATCCATTGATTTGCAACGAAATAGCCCGGTTTATGCTCTAGCAAAAAAGCGCGAATAAAAAAAGCCGTCCTATTGGACGGCCTTTACTTTTATTTTTCGAATATCCTTACTGAAGCTTAAAGGTAATTGGAATACTGAATGGAACCTTTACCGCTCTACCCCTTTGCTTACCCGGCGTCATTTTTGGCAATTTCTTTATGATACGAAGTGCCTCTGCCTCTAAGTTTTTATCTGGACCACGCATTCTAATATTACCGATGCTACCGTCCTTTTGAATAACGAAAACTACACTGACCCTTCCTTGCACACCCATTTCTTGTGCAATCTCTGGGTAGCGGAAATTTTTACGAATATGCTTCTGCATCTGATCCTGAAAGCATTGTTTTTTGTTGCTGGCACCTTCACAACCAGGGAAAACGGGTACGTCTTCAATAACGGCAAAAGGAACGGAAATATCTTCCTCAACTTCCTCTACCACAACGTCCTCAACCTCCATAACCTCTTCTTCTTGACTGGTTTCCGTTGATTCTATTACGGTTTCCTCAACTTCTTCCTCATCTTCAACTACCTCAATAACTTCCGGTGCGGCAGGTGGCGGTGGCGGTGGCGGCGTTTTTATTTGCTCCGTCATTGGAACTTCCTCATCCAAATCATCTTCTACATTCAAGGAAATGTCATAACCGGCGTCATCGTCGTAGTTTTTCCACTCTAGGCCTGTTAAAACCAGTAACATTACCAGTGCCAGTCCTATCACAAAATAGAGACTGCTATTTCTTCCTACATCCGCTTTTGGATTCTTTTTTGGTTCCATATGCTTAACTTTTAATGTTCGCTAATTTAATATTTAATTCTAAACTTTTGAGGTAATAATGCGTCATTTTCACTTCTCAATGAGCGAAAGATACTTTTTAATGAGTAAAACCCCAAAAAGCGCGCCAGATAAATTTGCTAAAATATCCCATATTTCTGCCGCCCTGCCATAGGGCATTACAAATTGTAGGGTCTCTATTACAATTCCATATGCTACGGAAAACAAAAACAGTCCTAGCATTGGCTTCTTTTTACCGCTATGGTTTGAGGGGCGTTCTTGGATAGCCAGCGTCCCTAAGACAATAATGAAACAATGAAACGTAAAATGCGCTATTTTATCAAGATAGGGAATACGGACAAACCCAATACCTTCATCTGGAAAAGAAAATAAGCTGAATAGCGTTATGATCACCATCCAGCTTATAAATAAGATTGTAAACAAATGCCGTTTAAGCACCTATAATTTCTTTGTACTCCGCATCACTAAGCAAACCATCCACTTCTGCACTATCACTGAATTTTATTTTCACCATCCAGCCTTCTCCGTAGGGATCGGAATTCACTTTTTCCGGCTCATCTTCCAAAGCTTCATTAAACGCAATGATTTCGCCACTTAAAGGTTGAAATAGGTCAGAAACGGTCTTCACCGCTTCAACGGTACCAAAAACCTCATCTTTATCCAAGGTCTCATCCAAGGTCTCCACTTCAACGTACACAATATCGCCCAACTCTCCCTGAGCAAAATCCGTAATGCCAACCGTGGCTACATCGCCTTCTATTTTGACCCATTCGTGGTCTTTTGTATATTTTAAATCTGCTGGTATATTCATTTGATATGGATTTGTAAAAGAACAAATGTAACGCAATAAAAACGGCTTATCAAAAAAAATAAAGAAGGTATCAATGCACTCCTTTATACTTTGAATACAGGGCGGATAATTTAATTTCCAAAGTTATAACGTACCGTAAAACCTGCATTGATCGTGGTCTGCGGGAATGCCGTGGACACCTTAAATTGTGAGAAAGAATGATCGTAGAAGAACAAGGCGTTCAAATTTCTGCTCAGGGCATAATCTGCCGTAAACTTAATGGACCATAATTCCTGGCCTGCCGTAATCTGGTTGTTATTAATATCCAAATTCCGGATGATCGTGATATTGTCCCTCAAGGAAAGATCGGCCTTTAGGTTTAAATCGCCTTTTAACCGCGTACGCTCGCCAGCAATGTTGGCGACAAACTTAACATCTTTAAAACGATACCCCAAGCCAACGGTATATTCCTTTCCATTGATCTCCGTCAATAAATTATTGTCAAAACTCAAAGAGAACGTCCTGTCCGTATTGACTTCTGCCAAGACGCTTAAGGAATTCTTCATTTCAAAATCCAACCGTACCAAGGGGCTAAATGCATCATTGAGGATAACATTGTTAATGATGTTTTCCGATAAGATATTTCCGGTTTCCGTATTGATCGGGGCCAATCCTTCATTGATCAATTGATTGCGCTCCAAATTGGTTTGAAAGGAATTGACGCTATACGCAGATCGATATCCATGTTGTACGGAGAATCTCTTGAACTTCTTCTTAAACCATCTGTTCTTCATCAAGCCAGTATACTTAATGTTCCAATTAGGAATCGGGATTTGCCTAAAGGCATCAAGATTCACACGTTCCGCATCTTGGCCGGTATACGCCCCAAAAAAGGCAGGGAGAAGTACATCTTGGCTGGTATTCCCCAAACCTACGGGGAAACCGGTTTCTGGATCTCTTTCCGTAATACCCCTTTCCGCAGCTATTCTATTGGCAATGGTAATCCTGTTATCTTGGAACTGCTCAAAATTGGCAGAGTCAAACTCATCACTCCTATTAAAAACAGTAGCCAACATTAGGGTAGAAATACTGAAGTTCCCAAAATTATTGGACAACAAGGAATTGAAGCCCAGCTGGCCCGCATCGTCCTCGGTCACATCAAAGGTTTCTTGCAAGCTATTGGAAATCTGCCTGTCCGCTATCAAATCTATGGTCAAATCTTGTGTAGGTTGCGCCGTTGCGGTGATGCTCAACTGCTTGGAGTTGTTTTCCAAGAATTGCGAGTTAAATCCGGAAAAAGTGGTCAAATAACCCCGTCTTGCCGCCTCAAAGCGCACATCGCGTTGGCTACCAAAAACAAACCCTAGCGTAGGTCTTGCGGTACCAATAAATCCAATAGACTGTGTATAACCGGGCAATACCTTACCCCTATTCTCACTATAGTTAACATTGACCCTCTTGACCATTGTTAAAATATCTATGGCGGTATTAAAGGCTTTGCTTGTTTTCTTTGGCGGCTTTTCATCTTCACCATCCTTGGTATTGCCGGCCTTATCCCTCCGCGCCGCAGCCGTTCCTGCAACCACCTTACCAGTTCTCTTCTTAAGGCCTAGATAATCATAAAAACCCTGCATGGTCAAATTGGCGGTCAGGTTATGGGTGCTGGCATTTTGTATGGTATTGATCTGTGTACCTTCACCCAATTCTTCTTCGGCAACTTCAACCAAAGCGTCACCACCACGCTGCCAGTCAAAATTACTGGTGTAAGAGTACTGCGCATTGATAAAGTTTAAAAACGGGAACTTGTCAAAAGGCAATTCGTAATTCAGTTGTAGTTGTTGCCCATGTCTGTTGGGTTCCCCAACATCAAAAAAGGCATCCCAAATATTCAAATCCTCATTGATGCCAGAGTCTTCATCTTCATCAATGTTAAAGAAGTTTCTAACGATATTGTTGTTTGAGGCCGTTAGGTTGACACGTAAGGACTTACTTAAACTATAATTAAGGGCGTATTGCCAATTGAACAGGTAATTTCGCTGTTGTAAAACCGGAAGGTCCAAAGCGTCTACCCCTGGCTCCAAAACATCCCTAAAGCGTTGTTGGTTAAAAGAGCGGTTGTAATTGGCATTAAGGGATACACTGGTAGGCAATAAATTAAAATTGAGTTCTTTAAGCCATTGCCAGTACTTACCGGTCAACAAAGAATCCTTTTTGGCAAAGGGTGCCACTGGTAAGGGTTGAAAATTATGATTGTATACAAACCCTGTATTGATATTTTGGTCCGTCAAATCGGCCACCTCAAAATCCCGATGATTGGTTTCGTTATAGGAATAGTTGAAAGTGAAGTTTTCAATATCGTAGAAATTGGCTTCGGCCTCGTCCCCCCTGTTTTTACGGACCCCAATTAAATTGATACTTCTTCTCTTGGTGTAATCTTCAGCCTGTTCTCTAATGGTTTCCGCATCTTCTTGGGTTGCCGCGGCATCAATACGATCCTCCAATTTTAAATCGTCAAAAACGGGATCGAACTCCGGGGTGATCAAGGTTTCAGAAATTCCATAATTGAACGGAATTTGCAAGCCCCATTTTTTAGGGAACAACTGTCCCACGTTCACATTGGTCACTACATCATAGGAAATGGCATCTTCCCGGGCCCTTTCGTTAGGCAATTGGTCAATGGTCCCAAAACCGGAGGTGCTGGTACTTCCCGTAGCGGTTACGTTTGCGAAGTCCGCAATATTGGCATCCAAGGCTGCAATGGCCGCCCAGCCGCCATTATTATCCAAACCTGCCAAACGCAGTTCATTGAACCAAACTTCACCCCTTGCCGGAAGGTTATCAATATTCTTGATCCCTACCATCATACCTCGCACACTACCCAAGGATGGGTTACCACGGATCCCAATACGCAATCGACCTAAGGTTCTTGGGGCAAATTCCGGTACGGGAACGATCTCGCCATCAACGATCTCATAAAAATTCACTTCATTCAAGGTCCCATCGGTAATACCTAAAGATTTGATCCGGTTTAAATCGTTCAGGGCCACGTTGATCTCATTGACATCCGGCCAAATAACTTCCGGACTGGTAGATCCAAAGGGTGTAAACTGTAACGGCAATTCAATTTGGTAGAAGTTTTCCGTAAAATCGGTTCCAATTCTCAAGAAACCGACAAGGGGCGTATCGCTATCCGAGAAATCACTATTGACTATCTTTTCTGCATGCATGAACATTCGAATACGTTCATATTGCCGTAGATCGACATTTACATTTTTAAAGACACCCCTGGAATCCTCTGACTCCAAATTTTCTACTATAAAAGACAGGGATTGTTCATTCTGTCTGATGATGGTGTTGTTATTGTTCAATTGCTCCCTAACAACGCCCGGGGGCAGCACATAAGGGATAGGGATACGACCACTGTTCTCTTCAATATTTACCGTGTTGACATCGGTAAAGGTCCCGTCATCTGCCGGGTTATTGTCAATGGCGGGGTCTTGTAAGGTATTGGTAAACGTACGCCAATCACCACGTACCAAATCCAAGGTAGCAAAGCGTAATACGATATCATCCGTAAAACCGGTCATATACATCCGCATAAAACTGATGGACCTAAAATCCGTTATTCCCCCAACAGCATCCGTAAACGTGCTTAATGGAATCTTGTATTGGATCCATCTTCTATTCAATGTGGTTCCATTGGGAAGTTCTGGAGTCAAGCCTTCCCTAATATCGGTTACAAATGGGTCGTCTATGGTGGTATTGGGTCTAATGGGAATACGGTACTCAAAATAACTGTCCACCGTATTCATGGTAAGATCCCGATCGGTATCCTCCACATCGGGTAATGTCGTAGCTCCCCGATCCGTATTGGATACGGCCACCGGGGAATTCCCCTGTGGATTATTAAAATCCAGATAACGTTCCAAAATACCCCCTTCTCTATTCAAATAATAAATATAATTGTCCAAAGCGGGATCATTTGCAGGTCCATTATAAATACTGGACTCAGCGGCGTCGTCCAATCCATCATATCCAATATCCTGTTGGGTCCTATTTCCTTCATCGGCGTCAAAGGCATATACCAAGGATTGGGTAGAGGGTACTTGGCCCCATACGGTTGGCCTGGGTGTTTCATTTGATGTTGAACTGGGTAACCCGTTTTCATATTGCTTTCTACCATCGGGTAGGATGTCTTCTGAAATGTTCCCGAGGTTCAATACCAATTCCCCGGTATTAGCACCGGTAGTTTCACCATCTATATAGGGATCCAACACCCAAAACTGGACAAATTCTACATTGGACTGCTCAAAGTTGGTACTGCTCAAAGAGCGCATAATACCTCCCCAATTGTTTTGTGGTGCGGTACCAAAATTTTCACTGGCATTATACGGTCCTTTTTGATTGGGGTAATACGCAATATCCAAGGTGCCCTGCACCGTTGTCTGTCCTTGGGCTATGTCTATCTGCGGAAAGACCTCATCAATAAAGACCCGCCTTGTGGCATTTAAGGAGATATCGTTGTCCGTTACCCCATCTGGCCGCTGGTTGGTATAAAAAATAGGGTCGATGGTATACCATGCTACCTTGGCCCGCTCAAAACCTGCCGCTATGCCCTCGTCATTTGCAGGAACACCAACGGGCGGACTTGCCAACGACCATCCTAAGGAAGACCGAATATCTATGAGTGCCTGCGCTCCTTCAAAATCATCTAAAAAGGTGGTGGTTTCCCCTTGAAAATCAGCATTTTTAGGGGAATTAGGTCGTAATACGGCCACCTCTCCACGAATAGATAGGTTAGAAGGTACGTCCGTATCTATATTGGGCAACTTATTGGCCAAACGTGTTAAGAAGGGAACTTCTGTACTAAAATTACCGTTGAAACCAAAGATAGTATTATTGACCGGTTCTACCCCAAAGTTGGATTTTTGGGTCAATGGACGTTCATTTAGATTGAGCAAGGTACCGCCCAAAACAAAATTCTCATTGATCTTATGCTCTACATTGATACCGGTAAAGCGCCTGGTCTGTTGTCCAAAGACCGCATTGTTCTCTACGGATATGTTTATTGGTGTATTGGAAGCTTCCAAACTTGGGTCTAACAATTGTACGGTTCCAGCTTGATAGTTAACGGTAAAATCGATACCTTCTTGAAGTTGGCGCCCCCCTGCCGTTACCCTAACGGAGCCTCTGGGCACATTAAACGCCCCAATAGGTATTCCATTATTTCCTTGGGACTTATAGCGTCCACGAATTTGAAACCGGTTTTTCTCCGCATCTTGTAAGGAAGCCGCCTTGGTCCTGGCATACATATTCCTAAAAACATAGCGCACCTGGTTGGGGTTATAACCTACGTCATTATCCACATCATAGGTACCACCACCCAATAAGTCAAACAAAAACTCGCCAAAGGGTTCCACTTTGGTAAAAATAATCCGTCCTGTCTGCGTATCTATCGTAATTCCTGGGATATAATCAAAGAAACCATCCCCGCCCGGTTGCAGGTCATTAAAGGCATTCAAACGGTCAATATTGAACACGTTCAACAATATGCGTTCTTGTAAAGGTCGGCCATTGGCGGCGGCGGCCTCTGGAAAAGGTGTCAAATTTCCTGCAGCGTCCCTAGCTGGGGTAATATAGTTACGTGGTGTAGGATCGGAATACAGGATATTTAACCTAAAATCTTCTTGGCTCAGTTGAAATGCCCCTGTGGAATAGATGTTTTTCATCATCAAATCCCAAATGGGATCGTTCACATTGGTAATATTGCTCTTGAGCAATTTAAGGATAAGTGTATTATTGTCTATAATAGGATTGGCTCCCCCAACACCAGGGGTCACCGTGGTCGCTTCTGCACCCCCATTGGCAAATTCCCCAACTTGAAAGACCTGTCCGTCCAAAGTAGTATACTGGAAAGCGACGCCCAATACTTCATCATTGCTCAATCTTTGGTTTAATGATATATACCCTAACTGATTATTAAAGTTAAAGTCCCTGCCTTGCTCCAATTTTCTGGCATTCTCCAAAATCGCATAATCAAAGCCTTGATTGGGCGTAAAACCGTTGGTAAAGTTAAAACCGTTATCTACGGTAGCAATATCCCTGATGTTGTCATTTAAAACACCTCCAGAGCCAATCATTCCAGGGTCATAGTCATTGGCCGCATTGCGAGGCAAAGCTCCTTGTTGCATAATGTTAAAGAACCCTCCCGGTACTTGTCCTTCACGGCCAATACGGGTTAGCTCATTACCATCCCTACCCAACTGTACTTCCCCTAAATCTTGGATAGCGACTACGTTTCTAACGTTTGTGGTCAGTTGGCCCCTGTTGGTCACCCAAACCTCCAGCCTTGTAATCTGTACCGCACTTTGTACAAAGGGATAGTTGTTCAAGGCATCATCATAGTTATCCCTAAAATATTGTGATAAGAAAAAGTGCCGGTCTTCGTCGTAATCCAAAGCGGTTAACTGAAACTCATTCAGTGTTCCCCCTCCTTGGGCTACAACGGTATTGTTTTGTGAACGTTGTTCCGAGAAAACCGCGGTGACGGTGGTATTCCCAAACTGCAGCTGTGTTTTGACCCCAAAAAGACTTTGGGCTCCCGTGATAAGGGAACTGTTGAGCGGCATGTTGACGTTTCCTATTTCTATGGACCTTAAGATATCATCTTCGGTTGGTGTATAGTCCAACTTTACAAGATTCTGGAAATCAAAGGTGGCTTCCGTATCATAATTGGCGGTTACCTGTAAACGCTCCCCAACTTTACCCAAAAGACTTAAACTGATCCGTTGGTCAAAATCAAAGGAAAGGTTGGTTCTATTCCTAGGGGAAAGCGCAGGATTATCGTTCTTCTGCCAAATTACCCCTAAATCCATGGCTACGGAACCTTGTGGAATTACCTCAATGGTATTCCCCCCAAAAATAGATTCGAAAAAATTACTGTTTACATAAAAATTGGGGAGCAGGTTCTTCCTGGCCTCTTCACTACCTTCTTTTTTACCCGAAAAAGCATCAATCTTTTCTTTGAAGTATGATTTGATCCCTTCTTGCCGGGCAAGTTCAAAATATTGGTCCGGTGTTAAAAAAAGTGGATACGTAACATTGAACTCGCCTACGCTTTGCGTGTAGACATAACGATCGATTTTTGGGTCATAGGTATATTTTGATACGATGCTATCTGGGTTCTCCAACAAAAGTTTGCCCAGAGCTGCACCCGTTTTAACGGTATCAACCTGTTGTTCGTTGGTATCATCTTGGCCAAGGGCTATGCCCATTGACATTAAGAAAACACATAAAAAGAAAATATGCCTAAATCCGTAGGATCTAAGTTGTGGTATTGCCCCTCTTTTCAAACTAGTTACAAATTTTTCAGCGCTTGCTTTATTAATGCTTCAACGCTCATGGAGGTGTCTTGCGAAAGAACCCGATCAACAATCTTTTCTGATTGCCTTCTTGCGAAACCAAGAACCTCTAAAGCAGATAACGCTTCTTCCTTTGTTGTATTGTTTGATTGTAGGGAAACTTCTCCCATATCGTAAACTTTAAGAATCTTATCTTTTAAATCCAAAATGACACGCTGGGCAGTCTTTGCCCCTATACCCTTGATTCCCTGTATTGTAGCGACATCCCCACTGGCAATTGCGTTCTTAACCTGATCAGGGTTTAATGAGGATAACATTGTCCTAGCGGTACTTGCCCCTATCCCGGAAACGGACAATAACAAGCGAAATATTTCACGTTCCGTCTTTTCTACAAATCCAAATAAGGTATGGGAGTCTTCTTTTACCTGCAGATGGGTAAACAACCGTATGTTTTCATCATCGCCAACTTTAGAAAATGTATGTAAGGATATGTTTAAAAAATAGCCTACACCACCACATTCCACAACAACGTAAGTGGGGTTCTTTTCTATTAATTTTCCGCTAAGATGGGTAATCATTGTTCCATGTTTTATGTTGGTTATTGGTAGAAACTTTCCAGAACGTCTTAGAACTATCTTTTTGTTCCCTAAATCTTACATCTTGCCCCCTTGTTTCTTGATTTTGAGTTTGACATTTGAATTTGGCTCTTGGACTTGAAACGTGGGGTTCCCTACCCTTTGGCCATCTTCGCCTTTTTACGTTTTTCACGTTGTTGGGCATCTATTACCGCAACGGCGGCCATATTTACCATTTCGTCTACACTGGCCCCTAGTTGTAAAATATGTACCGCTTTCTTTAGCCCTATCATGATCGGGCCAATGGAATCGGCATTATTTAATCCCTTTAAAAGCTTATACGTAATATTGGCCGCATCCAAATTGGGAAAAATAAGGGTGTTTACTTTTCGTCCGGCCAGTTTTGAAAACGGAAAATTATTATGGCATAAATCTTGGCTCAAAGCAAAATCCGTTTGGATCTCACCGTCCACAATGAGTTTTGGGTTGCGCTCATGAAGAAGCCTAACAGCTTCCCGCACCTTTTGCGCTTCTTTATGACTTGACGAACCAAAATTGGCATAGGATAGCATGGCTACGACGGGGTCAAACCCAAAAGTGGTGGCTACATTGGCCGTCATTTGGGCAATCTCTGCCAACTCCTCAGCATTGGGATCAACGTTCACAGAGGTATCTGCTAAGAATAAGGGTCCTCTTTCCGTAATCATAATATTTACGGTAGACGCTTTGGTTACTCCACTGGCCCTTCCCAAAACTTCAAAGACGGGCTTCAATACTTTTGGATATGCCCTGGAGTATCCAGAAATCATTCCATCGGCATCACCTTCCACCAACATCATGGAACCATAATAGTTACGCTTGCCCATATTTACCTTGGCACTGTACCGGGTTTCCCCCTTGCGTTTACGTAACTGCCAAAGCTTATCGGCATATTTGGTGCGCATGGTCTTGGATTCTTCTGCCCGTGGATCTATTATCGTCACATCGGCATCAAACTCCAGTTCCTTTTTTTGCTTTTCTATAATTTCTTTATCGCCCAGCAGAATGGGAATGGCTATTCCCTCTTCATAAACGATCTGGGCGGCTTTAAGCACATCTAGCAATTCCGCTTCCGCAAAAATGATTTTCTTGGGATTCACTTTGGCCCTATTGTGCAACATTCGCACCACTTTGTTGTCGTTACCGGAACGTAGCAACAGTTCCTCTTCATACTTATCCCAATCTTCAATGGGTGCCTTTGCCACGCCACTATCCATAGCGGCCTTTGCTACCGCAGGTGGTATTTTTGAAATTAACCGTGGATCAAACGGCTTTGGAATTATATAGTTTTTACCAAACGTCAATCTGGTAGTGTCGTAGGTAATATTGACTTGTTCCGGGACCGGTTCTTTGGTCAGTTCCGCTAAAGCACGCACCGCAGCCATTTTCATGGCCTCGTTAATCTTGGTAGCCCTAACATCCAAAGCCCCTCTAAAAATGAAGGGGAATCCTAAAACATTATTTACCTGGTTGGGATGATCGGAGCGGCCTGTGGCCATCAAAATATCACTTCTGGTTTGGCAGGCTAGATTGTATTCTATTTCTGGGTCCGGATTGGCCATAGCAAAGACAATAGGGTTTTTCGCCATAGATTTCAGCATGTTGGGCGAAACAATATTCGCCATGGAAAGTCCTATAAAAACATCGGCATCCTTCATGGCATCGTCCAAGGTATGTACATCCCTGTCCGTGGCAAATTCTGCTTTTTGGGAGGACAGATTTTCCCTATCCTTTCGGATGACACCTTTGCTATCCAACATGACAATATTCTCGTCCTTGGCACCAAAAGCTTTGTACAAACGGGTACAGGAAATGGCCGCCGCCCCAGCTCCGCTGACCACGATCTTGACTTCCTCCATGCTCTTTTGGGTAAGTTCCAAGGCATTGAGCAAGGCCGCCGCGGAAATAATGGCCGTCCCATGCTGATCATCATGCATCACCGGAATGTCAAGTTCTTCTTTTAACCTTCGTTCAATCTCAAAAGCTTCCGGTGCCTTAATGTCTTCCAAATTGATGCCCCCAAAAGTAGGGGCAATGATCTTTACGGTTTCTACAAACTTATCGACGTCCTCCGTATCCAATTCAATGTCTATACCATCAATATCCGCAAAAATCTTAAAAAGCAGGCTTTTACCTTCCATTACAGGTTTTGAAGCCTCAGGCCCTATATTTCCCAGACCTAAAACGGCCGTCCCATTGGAGATTACGGCTACCACATTACCCTTTGCGGTGTATTTGTAGACATCCTCCTTGTTCTTTTCTATTTCCAAACAAGGTTCCGCTACCCCTGGGGAGTAGGCCAGTGCCAAATCCCGTTGTGTGGCGTAAGGTTTGGTAGGTACTACCTTAATTTTACCCGGTTGTGGTTTTGCATGATATACCAATGCTTCCCTACGTTGCTTTTCTTTGCTCATACCTATAGTTTGGAAGCCCTAAATTTAAGGGTATTCCATGGAAGAAAATAATTAATGACCAGCAAGATGGTATAACACTAAGAGGTTGCTTCTTCTGTATTTTCTTTGACATTAAGGCGCATGGCCAAGAAAGCGGATATCATAAAAAATGTTCCTGCAAACAACATGGCATTAATGGCATTTCCTCCTAAAACATATTTATATATGGGGCCAAAGGTCAATGTTTCAATACCCATGGGAATAACGATCATCATATTTAGAATCCCCATATATACTCCACGTCGCTCTTGTGGGACTACCTTTGAAACCATGGTATATGGAATTCCCATCATCGCAGCCCAACCTATTCCAAAGAAAACCATTGGTGCCAATACCAAATAGGGGTCTTCAATAAAAGGAATGGCAAACAACGCCAGACCCGTACCTATCAAACTATAGGCATATATTTTTTTACCACCATACTTTAGCGTCAATGGAACCAAGGCTAGTGCGACTACCATGGTCACAATATTATACGTAAGGCTCATTTGCGCGGACTGTGATGCCGCTTCGGACGTGGAATATCCCAGTGTCAATTTAAACAAAGGCGTAATGTATTGCCAGTATACAAACAGGGAGTACCATTGAAAAAGGTATACGGCACCAAGCTTCCACATAAACTTGGGCATATCCTTAATAGCCTGCGCTATTTCCTTAAATGGTTTTCCAATTCGTGCGCCGAGAGCCAAACTTCTATTATGGTTGATTTCGGCAAGCTCTTCTTCTGATGGCGGAATCTCAGGTGTTCTTAATACCGACCATAATATGGTGGTTATGGAGAGTACACCTCCAATGTAAAATGAATAGTACAGCCATTTTGGAATCTCTCCAGCGATTTCTACATCACTGCCGCCAAACCATTTTTGGAACAATACTATTGATCCATTGGCCAAAAGAATTCCGGCCCCAACAAATAAACTTTGCATTTGGTAACCGAGACTCAGTTGTTTTTCTGGCAGTTTATCCCCAACAAAAGCCCGGTAGGGTTCCATGGCCATATTGTTTCCCACATCCAAAATCCACAACAACCCAACAGCGAACCAAAGTACGGGGCTGGTTGGAAAAGCAAACAAGCATAGACTTCCAATAATAGCCCCAATCAAAAAATAAGGTTTTCGTCTTCCCCATCTGGGTGACCATGTTTTGTCTGACATGGCCCCAATAATGGGCTGTACGATCAAACCGGTTACCGGTCCCGCAATATTAAGGATGGGAAGCATATCTTCCGGTGCTCCTAGATACAAAAAGATAGGGTTAATAGCTGTCTGCTGCAGTCCAAAACTGTATTGAATGCCCAAGAAACCAACATTCATATTAAAAATTTGCCAAAAACTAAGTTTCGGTTTTATGATACTTTTCATGGAGCGCATAGTTTAGTTGGGTGAAGGCCCTTTTTAAGGAAGCCTTGATCAAGATAGGAATTTTAATCTCCTTTTAAAAATTGGATGTTTCGTTGCAAACCGGAAAACTTGGTCCTTTTGACCGCCGATTTTTTAAAAACACTTTTAAAAACGTCTTCCGTAATTTCCTCCCAATCTTTTTTGGTCATGGAAAGCAAATCCGGATGGGGGTTGAACAACGGTTCCTGATGCGGTTTTGAAAAGCGGTTCCACGGACAAACATCTTGGCATACATCACAACCAAACATCCAATCGTCTAGGTGTGCTTTTGCAAAAGTGGGTATCTGCTCCTTTAATTCTATGGTAAAATAACTTATACACTTACTGCCATCTACTACATAAGGTTGGACAATAGCTTGCGTGGGGCAAGCGTCTATACAAGCGGTACAGCTACCACAATGGTCTGTAACTGGAGTATCGTAATCTAAGTCTAAATCAAGAACAAGCTCTGCGATAAAATAAAAAGAACCTGCCTTTTTAGATAGCAAATTACTATGTTTTCCTATCCATCCT
>CALGQU010000026.1 GCA_937959125.1 uncultured Croceitalea sp. | reverse complement strand
ATCTATTTAGGTGCCGCAAAGGCGATACGCGGAGAGGTGTATCATGAGGGGGAATTCCCCACAATGAAAGACGGTGTCCGCGGCATGAATTTTATAGAAAGTACAGTAGCATCCCACAAAGGAGGCAATGTTTGGGTGGATTTGGACTAGCTTATCCAGCCCATATTTCGAAAATCATAAAATGGCCGCTGGTTGCGGCCATTACCTTTCAAACACCTTTTCAAAGCGTTCAAAAACCAGGATCATACTTTCCAAGGGCCTTCTATTGAATTCAGCCAGCTCCCGGGTATAATACTCCCAATGCACTTTTTTCCAATAGTCCAAGCTTTTGTCTCCTTCGCCTTCCAAGCGTGCATGTTCTGAGTGGATGGAAAAATAAGGAATCATTTTAACGGATGTTGTCCGTATCAAACACTTGGCGGCACCCTCCCAATCCGTTACCACAAAAAAGTCGTCGATTTTTGGAATGGTTTCGTTACGTAACTGCAACCCTAAAAGGGAATGTGAGGTGGCTCTTTTGATGTCTTTGCACACCAAATTTGCCAATAGATTGGCGTCTTTTTCGTTATCCCCAAAATACCCCACTTTGGGTGCTTTTTTTAAAGCAAACTCCGTGTGTTTATCCAAAAAGTCTCCCCAAAGGTTTCTTGCCGAAGCATTATCCATGTACTATTTATTTAATTATGAAAAATTTCCTAGTTTAAATTGTTCTGCTGCATGATGGGCGGCCCGTGCCGTAAAAGCCATGTAGGTTAATGAGGGGTTGACGCAACTGGCTGAAGTCATAAAAGCCCCGTCGGTTATATAAACGTTGGGGACCTCATGCAATTGGTTGTTCTTATTGACCACGGAGGTTCTTGGGTTCCAGCCCATACGGGCACCGCCCATTTCATGGATGCCAAGACCCGGACCCGTTTCTGTATCATAGGGATTGACATCTGTAAAACCTGCCGCTTTGAGCATGGCCACGGCTTCTGCTTTTATGGCTTCCCGCATTTTTAGTTCGTTGTCCTTGAACTCTACATCAAAATCCAATTGTGGCAGTCCCCAAACATCCTTCTTATTCGTACTTAGTGTCACGCGATTATCAGGATGCGGTAGCATTTCGCCAAAACCCGTCATGCCAATGTTCCAACCTCCCGGTTTTAACATAGCTTCTTTGTAGGCGGCACCGTAACCTAGTTCCGCCACCATGGCTGCCCAATTGTCCCTGCCTGCACCTCCTTGATAACCAAAACCTCTTAAGAAATCCGGTCTTTTAGTACTTTCGTCCAGATTTACGAATCTGGGAATGTAGAACCCGTTGGGTCTTCTTCCTATATAAAATTTTTCCAGATGCCCCTCTACCTTGGCAGAAGCCCCCAGCTGGTAATGGTGGTCCATAATATTGCGGCCCACTTGGTCATGGGTGTTGCCCATACCATTGGGAAAACGTTCCGATTTTGACTGGAGCAATATACCAACGGAGGCCATCGCGGAGGCGCATAGGAAGACCAATTTTCCCTTAAACGTGAAACGTTCCCCAGTTTTGGTATCTATGATTTTTACGCCCGAAGCTTTTTTGGTCGTGGCATCATAAACTACCTCATGCACTATGGAATTTGGCCGTAGCGTCATATTGCCCGTACGTTCCGCAGCAGGAAGGGTGGCCGAGTTGCTGCTAAAGTAACCACCAAAAGGGCATCCGCGCCAGCATCTATTGCGGTATTGGCAAGGTCCACGACCTTCAAAACTAGTGGTATTTTCCGTAATATGGGCCACACGGCCTATGGTCAGCAGCCTGCCATCATCAAATTGTTTACCCAAACTTTGCTGCAGTTCTTTTTCGGCACAATTGAGCTCCATGGGTGGCAAAAATTGACCGTCGGGCAGTTGGGGCAACCCCAATAGTTCCCCACTGACGCCAATGTATTTTTCCACCTTGTCATACCATGGCGCAATGTCTTTGTACCGCACCGGCCAATCTACGGCAATATCCTCTTTTAGGTTGGCCTCAAAATCCAAATCGCTCCAACGGTAGCTTTGCCTTCCCCAAGTTAGGGAGCGTCCGCCTACGTGATAGCCCCTTATCCAATCAAAGCGCTTGGTCTCTTGGTAGGGATGTTCCAGGTCGTTTACAAAGAAATGCTTAACGTCGTCCTTAGGGGCCCATCCTATCCTTGCTTGTTTGTGGTATTTCCTTTTGTCCGCCAAGGATAGCTCTCCTTTGAACGGATAATCCCAAGTATCATCGTTCATAGTGGGATAGTCCACTATGTGTTTTACCATAGGTCCCCGTTCCAAAACAAGGGTTTTAAGACCGTTTTCGCAAAGTTCCTTAGCGGCCCAACCACCTGTTATTCCGGTTCCTACTACAATAGCATCATATTGGGTGTCTTCATTCAAAAGAAGCTTGTTTTTTTTAGTCTCTTATCGCTATATTTATAACTTCCTACAACCAAAAAACAGAAATCATTAATATTTTCTTAAATATAGGCCATTATTCCCAAAAATTTAAGGGGTATACGCCAATAAAAAATCAATTTCAATGAAGACTATAAAAGGACCAGCCGTCTTTTTGGCCCAGTTTGTAGATGGCCATGCCCCATTCAATTCCTTGGATGGGCTTTGTAAATGGGCATCAGATTTGGGCTACAAAGGAATACAGATTCCTACATGGGAATCGTTTCTAATCGATTTGGACAAGGCAGCGGAAAGTCAGGATTATTGTGATGAGCTCAAAGGGAAGATAAATTCTTACGGATTGGAGATCACGGAACTGTCCACACATTTGCAAGGGCAGTTGGTGGCTGTAAATCCTGCTTATGATCTTATGTTCGACAATTTTGCGCCGGATGCTTTAAAAGGGAAACCTAAAGAGCGTACCGCTTGGGCGGTGGAAACGGTAAAGAAAGCGGCCACGGCAAGCAGACGGTTGGGGATTACCGCGCATGCTACCTTTTCTGGTGCCTTGCTTTGGCATACCATGCACCCATGGCCCCAACGACCTGCAGGTCTGGTTGAAATGGGGTTTGAAGAGCTGGCCAAGCGTTGGTTGCCTATTTTGAATCATTTTGATGAGGAAGGTGTCGATGTCTGCTATGAAATTCACCCTGGGGAAGACCTACATGATGGGGATACTTTTGAGCGGTTTTTAGAAGCTACGGGGAACCACAAACGGGTCAATATCTTATACGACCCCAGTCATTTTGTATTGCAGCAGCTGGATTACATTACTTATATTGACCACTACCATGAGTTTATAAAAGCCTTTCATGTAAAGGATTCCGAGTTTAATCCAACGGGTAAGAAAGGTGCCTTTGGTGGATATAACGATTGGGCGGACCGTGCAGGCAGGTACCGTTCCTTAGGTGACGGACAAATTGATTTTAAGACCATTTTTTCCAAATTAACACAGTATGGTTGTGATGTTTGGGCGGTCATGGAATGGGAATGTGTGATCAAAAGTCCGGAGCAGGGGGCAAGGGAAGGCGCTATTTTTATAAAGGACCATATTATAGAAGCTACCCAAAAAGCCTTTGATGACTTTGCCGGGGCAGACATCAACAAAGGAGAACTTAAACGAATATTGGGATTATGAGAAAGATGACCATTGTTTTGCTGGTGTTAATACTAACGGGAGCAGGTTGTAAGCAAAAAGAAGCTAAAGAAACAACAACGGAAGCCGAGGTAGAAATAGAAACTAAGACAGAAATGAAAGATCAGGAGTGGATTACCCTTTTTGATGGCACTTCTTTTGACGGTTGGCATGTGTACCCGGGCAATGAAGTCCCGGATGCTTGGCAATTGGAAGATGGGGCCATGGTATTACGGACCACGGAATACCGTAAGGACGGTCATCGCTTTAATATGGTAACCGATAGGGAATTTACCAATTTTGAACTCTCCTTGGAGTGGATGGTGACCGAAGGGGCCAATAGTGGTATTATGTGGGCCGTTATTGAAGATGAAAAATATCCGGAACCTTATTATACGGGTCCGGAAATCCAAGTATTGGACAACATCAACCACCCAGATGCCAAAAACGGAACCTCCCACCAAGCAGGGGCGCTCTATGATATGGTTTCCCCGGCAAAAGATGTGGTAAAACCTTTGGGGGAATGGAACAGGTATAGCATTACCATTAACCATAAGACCAATGAAGGTAGTGTAGTGCTCAATGGTGAAAAAATTGTGGAATTCCCGGTGAACGGGGACGCTTGGGATGCCATGGTCGCTAATTCCAAATTTGCCACTTGGGAAGCTTTTGGAAAATCAAAAAAAGGAAAGATAGCCTTACAAGATCATGGGGAGGCAATTCCCATTGGTTATCGGAATATTAAAATAAGGGAATTATAACATGAGGAAAAGCATTCCAGTACTCGCCGTTTTGGTCTTTTTACAATTTTCTTGCCAAGAGAAAGTGCAAGACGAAACCAAAGCAGAGGGCAACAATGACGTTGTTCAAACCAAAGAAGAACCCACGAAACCTGAGGAAACCGAAGTGTACGAACCGGTGCCGCCAAAAGTTACGCTAAATGCCTCAGGCGTTCCAAGCGATGCCATAGTGTTGTTTGATGGCAGTAGTTTTGATGAATGGACCAGTTCCGTAGATAGTACCGCCGTGCAATGGTATTTGAACGACGATGGCAGTATGACCGTCAAGGACAAATCTGGAAATATCCAGACCAAAAGAAACTTTGGGAGCATACAACTGCATCTGGAATGGAAATCACCAAAAGAAATTTTGAGGGATGGACAAAATAGGGCCAATAGCGGGGTTTTTATCCAACAGCGTTATGAGGTGCAGATTTTGGACAACAATGACAATCCCACCTATACCAATGGTCAGGTAGGAGCTGTTTATAAGCAATCCGTTCCCTTGGCGATGGCCTCCGTTCCCACCGGGGAGTGGAATGCCTATGACATTATTTTCCATGCCCCAGAGTTTGAAGGGGAAGCATTGAGCAAGCCGGCCTTTGTTACCGTATTGCATAATGGCGTTTTGGTCCAAGATCATTTTGAAATTGAAGGCACTATTAAGTTCATTGGATGGCCTAAATATGAGGCGCATGGTAAGGCACCACTCCAATTGCAGGACCATGGGGATAACAGCAGGGTGAGTTACCGAAATATTTGGGTACGGGAATTATAGGAGTTATATAAGGTTTATCATAGCGCTTGAAGGCTTGAATGAAATGGTTTTCGTCACCCTGAACTTGATTCAGGGTCACATCCATGGATTATTGAATGGAAATGGATGAATGGGATGCCGAAACAAGTCCAGCATGACGTAATCTTTAAAGAATCCGTATTTCAAAGAACTATGGCGCATTATACCTTAAGAGAGATTCATGGTCATTAGGTCCGTAGTATTTAGAAAAATGAAGAAGCTCATTGGGGCTATACATAGAACATAAAGCCATTTAAACTGGAAATCTTTGATTTGCCCTACCTTTGCCAAAATCTTCCATAGCATATGATTCAATCCATGACCGGATACGGCAAGCATGTAGTGCAATTGCCATCCAAGAAAATTACGATAGAGTTAAAATCACTCAACAGTAAAAACCTGGATATTAATGCACGCATACCACAAGCTTTTCGGGAAAAAGAATTGCCGCTACGTAAGAAAATTGCAGATTCCCTTACTAGGGGAAAAGTTGATTTTGGTCTGTATGTAGAAATTACCGGAGCAGAAACTACGGCAGAAGTCAATTCTGCCATCGTAAAACAATACATGGAACAGCTTAGGCAATTGGCCGATGGGGACGATACCAAACTTTTGGAGATGGCCTTACGGATGCCGGACACGCTTAAAACCGACAAGGACGACATAGATCCAGAAGAATTCAAGACCATTGAAAAAGCGCTTCAAGAAGCATTAACGGCCATCAATGCCTTTCGGTCAGAAGAAGGGAAAGTGCTGGAAGCCGATTTTTTAAAACGTTTGAAAACCTTGGAAGGCCTGTTGGAAGACGTCAAGACAATGGATGCCGATCGTTTGGGAACCATCCGTGAGCGATTGGAAAAAGCTATTGCCGATTTAACGGTGGAAGTGGATGCCAACAGGTTTGAGCAAGAACTTATCTACTATTTGGAGAAATATGACATTACCGAAGAAAAGGTGCGTTTGGCCAACCATCTACAGTATTTTACGGAAACCTTGAACTCCTCAGATTCCAATGGAAAAAAACTAGGGTTTATCTCGCAGGAAATCGGTAGGGAAATCAATACCATTGGTTCCAAGGCCAATTACGCGCCCATGCAACAGTTGGTGGTGCAAATGAAGGACGAGTTGGAAAAAATAAAGGAACAAATGCTTAATGTGCTATGACCAAAGGAGGTAAGCTCATCATATTTTCCGCACCGTCCGGGAGTGGAAAAACAACCATTGTTAGGCACTTGTTGGAACAAGAAGACCTAAATCTGGCGTTTTCCGTCTCTGCAACATCCAGACCAAGACGTGGGGAAGAAAAGGATGGGGAGCACTATTATTTTTTAAGTGTTCCGGAATTTAAGAAGCATATTAAGAGCGATGATTTTCTGGAGTGGGAAGAAGTGTATCGAGACAGTTTTTATGGTACGTTAAAAAGTGAGGTGGAACGCCTTTGGGCGGAAGGAAAAAATGTCATTTTTGACATTGACGTGGTCGGTGGGCTTCGGATTAAAAAGAAGTTCCCGGAACAGACCCTTGCTGTTTTTGTAAAACCCCCAAGTGTGGACGAGCTCAAGATCCGGCTTAAAAAGCGAAGCACGGAAAGCGATGATAAAATCAATATGCGGGTGGCCAAGGCATCCGTGGAACTGGCCACGGCTCCGCAATTTGATAAAATCATTAAAAATTACGATTTGGATATCGCCCTTGCCGAAGCACGTCAAATGGTGGCGGATTATGTAGGGGTTTCTCCTGAATAAGCTAGTACTAATGATCCAAGGTTGAGTACAACATCACTTCTATGAAATTGAAAATTTGCGTAGTAATTGGTTTGATTTTTTTGGTTTTGAACCAAGCCCTATTGTTAAAAGGGAATAGTTTTATCCAAACGCAAGAACCAATAGATTATGCCCATTGGTTATTGTTTCTTGGGGTTTTGCTTATGTTGGCAATGAACGTTGTCTTTACGGGGAATACTTTTACCGGTATGGCGAGCATTCTTACCTCCTTGGGAGTAATTGCCCTAATTGGCCAAGCAACCATAGACTTTTTGTGGTGGAGCTATGGCGCGGATTATGAGGGAATGAACCAGCTGGTGCATCAAATAATGGAGCAACCATCCATCAGGATTCCATTTATAACAATTGGGCCTGCTTTATTTTATCTTGGGATAGCATTACATGCTGGAAAATTTATCAAGAAACACCCTATTTGGTCGGTGATTGCCATCATTGGCGTAATTAGTATTGGGGTCGGTTCATTTGTATACGACAATCGTACGGTTATCTTTTTAGGACACATTGTCCTTGCAGTTGGTATTGTAGCACTGATATCGCAAAAGAACATACCTCACCATAAGGATGTCTCTATTTTAAAGTCGTAGCTTAAACGGGAAGTATGAAAAACGTTGGTCTTTTTTTTGGCACATTTAATCCTATCCATATTGGGCATTTGGCCATTGCCAACCATTTGGCGGAATTCTCCAATTTGGATGAGGTTTGGTTCGTGATAACGCCCCAGAGTCCTTTTAAACAGAAAAAAACCTTACTGGATAACCACCATAGGTATCAGATGGTCTTTGAGGCCACGGAAACCTATCCAAAACTAAAGCCTAGCAAGATAGAATTTGACTTGCCGCAACCCAACTATACCATTGACACTTTGGTACATCTGGAAGAAAACCATAAAGAACAAGACTGTCAGTTTTCCTTAATTATGGGCGAGGACAATTTAAAAGGCTTTCATAAGTGGAAAAACTATGAAACCATACTAGAGCATTATTCCCTTTATGTATATCCCAGAGTAAGCGATGGGGGAATAGATCCTCAATTTAAGGACCACCCAAAAATACATAAGGTGAATGCTCCAATTATGGAAATATCATCTACTTTTATTAGAAAACAACATGCACGGGGAAAAAACGTCAGGCCACTTCTCCCCAAGGAAGTTTGGACCTATATGGATGAGATGAATTTTTATAGATAGCCGGCTATTTGTTGTTTTGAAATTCGTCTACAAACTGTTGAATGGGAACATCATCAATAAAAACATTCTCTAAAACCGCGGTTCCATCTTTAATGTACACCAATCCATAGCAGGTTTTTGTAGTATCGAGCTGCGTTTCCCTAACGGACACTTCGGCATCATAGGCTTTGTGTTCGTTCATATAAAAACGATTGAACGGTAGCCTAAAGTTGACCTTATTGCCGTAACTATAGTTGTTTTCCGCTTTAACATAGTCTTGATCGGTATCCAATAGGGTTTTACTTACGGCAGTTGCCTTTGCAAATCCATGACCATCCGTCCCCAGATATACAAAAACCGGCCCCCTATACTCCTTCCAATCTTCTGTTGTCTCAAAAGAGTTTAGTTCATAGTTCAGGCTAATGTATTTGCCCCGGAACGGGTCCAAAGGGTCAATAGGGCGTGTTTTAAATTTATAAGAAGTCACTGTTTGTATAGCGTCTTCTTGTTGAAATATCATTTTGGCCGGTACGGAAAGCTGTACCGCAA
>CALGQU010000025.1 GCA_937959125.1 uncultured Croceitalea sp. | reverse complement strand
AGTTGGCATAGCCCCAACCGGCACCAATGGTAACCCACAAGTCACGGTGAACCCTAGCGCGCAGGATTTTGCATATGGGACCCCAATGACCTTTCAATTGGACAATATTGATGGCTTTCCGGGAACCTATATCATTCGGATTACCGATGCTGATGATCCAGACTGTTTTTTGGATGTTCCAATTACCATGGTGGACAGCTGTTCCGATGCCTGTAATTTAGAGAGTGCGGGATTAAATTCCATTGGATGTGATGATAATATGACGGATACCCTTGTCGAAGATGATTTTTTCTTGTTCAATTTGGAACCTACGGGAATGAATTTAGGCTCCTCCTATAACTTGAGTATACAGAACAACCAAGGGAACCAAGCCCTAACTTTGGCGGGGACGACCACAGGTATGTATGATGTGGGGCCAACGGAGTTTAGGTTAGAAGGTATTACGGCCGTAGCCACGGACTATACTTTTAGGATTACGGATGTTGATGACCCTACTTGTTTTTTGGATTTTGACCTTACCAATGTCCTTTCCTGTTCCACTACTTGTAACATAGGTGCTGCCAATCTACAAGAAAATGGTAATGATAGCAATGGCAACCCCTTGGGTTGTAGAGATCAAGGAACACCTTCTGATATAGCGGATGATGTCTATGCCTTCTCGCTTTCCCCTACGGGAATGAACATAGGTGCTGGCTATACCCTAAGCATACAGAACAACCAAGGGAATACAGCTTTGACCTTTATAGGGGGTGCCACCGGAACTTATAATACCCAGACAACTTTTTTATTGGAAGGTATAACGGAAAATCCAACCACCTACACCATAAGAATAACCGATGATCTGGATAACCGATGTTTTATAAATGTAGATTTGACGGATGTTGCCAATTGTTCTTTTGGATGTAATATTGTTGAAGGTGGGTTGAGCGTCATTGGGTGTAATGATGCCAACACGAATACAGATCCAGCAGATGATTTTTACCGGTTTCGTTTGAATCCTACGGGGATGAACCTTATGGGAAATTATAGTGTGGCCATTACCATGAACGGTGTAAACAATAATAACAATCCAGGGGTTACCGTTAGTGCCGAAGTGCCCAATATCGTATACGGTTCTGATACCCCTTTTCGATTGGATGGGATAGTGGGGTTCCCGGGCACATACATTGTGACCATTACGGATGATGATGACCCTACTTGTATACTGGAAGTAGAAATACCGCTTGTGCAAACCTGCTCTACCACATGCAATATTAATAATGAGGGACTTGTAGATATAGGTGTGGATGCCAATGGGATTTCACTGGGATGTAATGACAACGGTACTCCAACCAATGCGGACGACGATACTTATACCTTTACATTGACTCCTATTGGGATGAACCTGGGAGGCGGATATCGTTTGACCCTAGTAGACAATTTAGGTAATGATAGCCTTAGCTTGCAAGGTAATATGCAGGGTATGTATAATGTTCCCACCACATTTGTATTGAATGGAATTAGGGACGGGGACGCCTATTTGTTGCGAATAACGGATCAAGGAGATGCCAATTGTATCTTGGATTTCAATATTACGACCAATACCTGTTCCCCGGTCTGCAACCTAACGGATGCGGGCGAGGATATCCTTGGTTGTGATGACAATGGTACGCCGTCGGACCCAACGGATGATGTGTTCATCGTACGGTTGGATCCCCAAGGGATGAACTTGGGTGCTACCTACAATGTCACGGTTTCGGGCGATTTGGACATCCAACCCCAATCCGGGATCATTGGGACACCGGGTGGTACCGAGTTTGAGGTCCGTGGACTTACCGATATCCCTGAAGATTTTGATATAATGATTACCGATCCCAATACCATGGGCTGTAGCGTAACATTGACCGTTCCCGTTGCCTCCACCTGTTCTTCCACCTGTTTTTTGGAAAGTGGCAACCTGGACCGTGTAGGCTGTAATACCAATGGTACGGCGTTTATGGCATCGGATGATTTTGTGGAGTTCACCATAGCCCCGGAAGGGCTGTTCTTGGGTGGTGGCTATACGGTGACCTACCAAGGGACGGGTGAAGTCTTCCCAAATACGGGGGAATATGGGATAGCAACGGATTTCAGGCTGTTCTTGGGCTCGGCAGACGGGAGTACCCGGCATACGATCCTTATTACGGACGACCAAGATGCCGCCTGCACCTTGGAAGTGGACTTGGGCGTGGTTTCCTCTTGCGAAGAGCCGCTCCCTGCACCTGTGGTAACCAATGATCTGATATCGACCCGTAGTACGGAATTTGAGTTTTTCGGTATCGAGAACATCGAACTATATCCTGACAATGTGGTAAAGATATACAACCGCTGGGGCAGGCTGGTGTATGAGATCAACGGCTATGACAATGCCTCCAATGTGTTCAATGGCACTTCCAATGCCGATGTACTGTTCCAAGGTTCTGAAAAGCTGCCTTCTGGGGTGTACTATTATGTGGTCCAGTTCAACGACGCCAACGGGAACGCCGCCAACCTTAACGGCTATCTGTATTTGGAAGATTAAGGGGTTCCGTTGTCCAGCCCTTTTTTAATCCAGATAAAGCCTTACCAAGCCTTCGGGGGTCTTTACATGGATGGTCTTTGCCTCGCGGTCCACTTTGGAGATGATCTCATCGTTTAGCGGTACCAAAAGTTCCTTCTCCCCTTTTTTAGCCTCAAAGAGCACTTGTGATGCTGAATCGTTGATGGATTGTATAATGCCAATATCGCCATGGACACTATCCATTAGGGTAAACCCTATGACCTCATGATAGTAAAACTTGTTGCCGCTAAGTGGGGGTAATTGCTGTAAGGGCAGGTATAATTCTGCACCAAGTAATCGGTCTGCGGTGGCCTCATCTTTGGATTCTTCAAAATCGATACGCAACAAGGCAGATTTATGGAGCCTACAACGGTCAATAAAAAATGGAACCAGATTGTTTCCCAACGAAACAAAAACTGATTCCATGTTTTGATAAATTTCAGGATCATCAGTATCAAGCTTGGCCAATACTTCTCCCTTAAAACTATATTTTGAAACGACTTTGCCCAAGTAGAAGCAATCCTCCTTACGCATATCGTTTTTGTATATTACTCTTCTTCTTTACTTTCCTCGGCGGCAGGTGCGGCTTCCTCAGCTTTGGCTTCTGGCTCGGCAGCTTCTTCTTTTACCTCCTCCACAGCTTCCGTGGCTTCGGCTACAGCTTCTTCTACCACCGGTGCGGTTTCTTCAACTACTTCTTCTGCAGCTTCTTCAACTTCTGGCAAAGCAGCGGCAGCACGTTTTTCGCTTACTTCTTTTTCAGCTTCCAAAGCTTTTGCCTTAGCAGCTGCTTCAGCCTTGCTCAACCCATCTTTTTTGGCCTGTACCGCAGCTTCTTTTTCTTGTACCCAAGCATTGAATTTTTCTTCTACTTGTTCTTCGGTCAGTGCACCTTTACGTACGCCTCCCAACAAATGGTGTTTTAGCATAACCCCTTTATAGGAAAGTATGGCTCTGGCAGTATCCGTAGGCTGTGCCCCGTTGCCCAACCATTTTACGGAATTATCCACGTTGATGTCAATGGTTGCGGGATTGGTATTGGGGTTGTAGGTACCTAATTTTTCCAAAAATTTACCGTCCCTTTTTGCTCTAGCATCCGCGGCAACGATCCAATAGAATGGTTTTCCTTTTTTACCGTGGCGTTGCAATCTAATCTTTACTGGCATATCACATTAATTTGTAGGGTGCCCGACCCTGGTTATTAATTCTTATTATCCGCTTAATTAAAAGCGAGTGCAAAAATACGGTTATTTTCAGATAATACAACTATTTGGCCAACTTAAAATTATGCCGTTCTCACTGGTGGTCATATGCTTTGGTTGAAATGGATTTCTAAGTGCCGTTTTTCTATTTTTTTAATGTTTTTTACCTTGTCCTGAACTGGAATACTTGTGAGGAGGCTATATTTCCATGGTGGTCCATTGCATTTACACTCCAGAAGTAGGTCGTCCCTGCCTGAAGGTTGGCGTCCCTGTTGCTTTCCATGAGCTGTCCCAAGGATCCCGCTGGGGGATTTTGTGTTCCTATGAATACCTCATATCCGGCAAGATCACCATCGATATCGCTGGATTCCCATTGCAGGTTAACGTTCCCGTCCATGTCAATGTCGACTGTGGCGCCCATAGCGGGGTTCACCGCGGTAGGGGGGAAGGGTGCATAGTTGGCCACGCCCGGTCCTTGGTTATAGAACCTTGCCACGGCACTGGTCGCGGTCTCGTTGGTCCCTTCGGCTGTCGATGTCACGGACCATTGGTAGGGTGTGCCACGGTCGATCGTTATGGGTGCCTCGTTGGTGGTGGCGTTGACGGTCCGTGTCCCATTGGAACGCATATTGGTCAACGTAACGGTGTATACATCGGTGTTCTCGCTTTCGCCCCATCTAAAGATGACCCTGCTCTGTGTCTCGTTGACGAGCTCCCCTTCGTTACATTCGGTATTGTCCTCTGGGAATATGAGGTTGGCCGCAGCGGGTGCCGGCACCATGGTATCGCCATCGTTGCCCTCCCCATCGGTAAGATCGCCATCGCTCCCGCAGGAGATCAAGGTTGTTATGCTAAGGGCGGCCATTAATAGGTATATGTACTTTTTCATTGTTTTACGATTTTGTGGTTAATGGATTGTTCCGGGGTATCGATGGTAAGGAAATACGTTCCTGACGGGAGGTTGTCCATTCCCATCCTTAGGTTGTTGGTGTTGTTGAATTGTTTTTGGATGACCCTGGCCCCGTCGGCGGCATATATGGAAAGGGTCATTTCACCATCGTCCATGTCCTGCATGATGATGTTCAACAGTTCCCCGTCCGCTATGGGGTTGGGGTATACAAGGGCGTTGCCCCCCAAAAAGAAGGTCTTTGCAAAGCTCCCCTGACAGTCAAGGTCTGTACTTACCTTTAGGGAGTTTTGTCCCTGTTGCAGGCGCAGTTCTATTTCATTTTCCGAAGTCCTATAGATTTCCCCGTTGAGGTCGATGGTATAGGCTTGGCTACCGGATAGGCGTATCCTTAGGAGGTTGGTCCGTAATGATGTTGCGACATCGAGCTCGTCCGGTTGTACCACTACGAGCTGGCTGCAGGCTTCGAAACCTTCCTGCCCGTCTACGGTGATGCACAGGGAATAGGTCCCTGCCCCCAGGTTTTCGAACAGTAGGTCGGTATTGAAACTTTCGGTGAGGTCGATCCCCCCACCGGAAAGGGTGGCGGTATAGTCCAGGTTCTGGGCAGCGGTTACCGCTATCCGCCCATTGTCACTGTTCCTACAGGATTCCCCTGTGGCAAGGATGCTGAAGTTGTCCGCCGGTAATGAGAACACGGGGCATCCGCTGAGGTCCACGTTGGTACCCTGAGGGGTGTTTGGACAGGCATCTTGGTCGTCCGGTACACCATCACCATCGGAATCCATATCGGAACCGGCGGTGTCGTTTTCCACGACCGTAATGGAAATACTGGTTTCCGCGGTATCGCCATCGTCATCGGTGGCGACCGCCAATAGGGTATAGGTACCGGGGGCAAGGTCGTTGAGTGCGTTGTCCGTAGTGTTGTCCCACGCATAAGGTGCGGTAGCATCTGTCCTTACCAATGCCCCGTCCAAGGAAAGGGCCACATTGGCTAGGGTACCGTCACTGTCCGAAGCATCCACGGCCACGGCAAGCGCGTCGCCTTCCGTAAAGGTCTGCCCGTTGTTAGGTGCTGTAAAGCTCACTATCGGGGCTTGGTTCGGTGTTGGTGCCTCTACGGTGATCGTCACCGTTTCAGCGTCCGTTGATGCGCCCTCATCGTCAAAAGCCCTAACGAGCAATTGATAGGTGCCCGGTGCCAGATCGGCGAGTGCGGTATCGTTTTGGCCATCAAGTCCCCATTCGTAGGGGGGCCTACCTTCTACCCGTACCAAATCGCCATTAAAAAAGAGTTCCAATCGTGCAATGGAGCCATCGGCATCGGATGCATTGGCGACTACGACAAGATCTGTACCTTCCGGGAATACCTGCCCGTCATTTGGTGAAGTGATGCCCACCGTTGGTGCTTGGTTGGTTGGAGCGTCACCTTCTACGGTAAGGGTAAAACTCTCCTCAGCAGTATCCCCATCATTATCTGTGGCTACCGCGGTGACCGTGTATATCCCTTCTTGGAGATTGTCAAGGATAGGGTGCTGATCCGCAAACCATCGGTATCTTGGGTTATTTTGTTGAGACACCCTATTCCCATTAAAATTGAGTACCACGTTGGATACGGAACCATCAGTATCGGATGCCAACACTTCCAAATCAAGCCCTTGACCCACTTCTAAGGTCAATGTTTCACCAATGTCCACAAAAGATACACTAGGAGGGGCGTTTGGTGTGTCATCATCATTGTTATCATCATCGGAACCATCACCGGGATCATCTCCATCTGGGGTATCAACAACACTGTCCACAGGGTAAAACGTTCCACAACTGGGAATGGGCCAATTGGTGGTTCTTGGGTCTCCGTAGTTGTTCAAATAGCTGTATACGGTATTTGGACCATCAAATTCCGTTCTGTTTTCTCTATAATCAAAAGTGGTATTGTTGTAAATAATATTTTCCGGACCTGGTACATCATGACCAAATTGTGCCCCTCCGGTAGCAAAAACGCCCCAAGTATGCCAAGAGGGTCTTATGATGGTATTTTGTTCTACCAAATTATGACCGTCGTCGCCATTATGGTAGTTTACATCACCTTCTATTCGGTTTCTATAGACCACATTATAGCTAGCACCATTTTGTATGGCAAAGTGACGGATTTTGCGAACGGTACACCCAATGATCAGATTATCATCGCCTCTAATGTCAAAATAACCTTCACCACCACCACCTCTATTGTAGCAACTATCCACAAGTGAGTTTGCAAAGGTGTTGTGCCTACCATATATTTCAATAGGATCGGAACCGCTGTTTATCGCATCTATATTGTCCACCCAATTATCGTCCCCATCCATACGCACTAAGGTGCCGTCATTGCTAGGAGACTCGTTTTGAAAGCATTCCCTGCAAAACCCTCCATCTTGAAATCCCGATCGTACCTCTCTAGGGGGGTTGGGCAAAAATTCATAGACCACGCGTAAATCTTCCAAACCGGCATTTTCAACATTGTCACCAAAATCAATTGCAGAAGCACCTCCGCCTATTTTAATACTCAGTTTAACATCCTCTTTATTGGAGCCCCTTAAGACCACGCCGTCCCGCATAGCTATAGGTCTGGTAATTGTATAGGTGCCCGGATTTAGCAGTACAACACCGCTACCACCGTTGTCTATGGCATTCTGGATATTATCTCCGGGATCAAGCCTAACTTTGATATTGGTAATATTGGGAATGCCTCCCCTACGGCCAGCACGCACAAAGCGTTCAATATCTGGATAACGTGGATCATTGCAGTTGGAGTCCTGTGCATTAGTAAAGGCAGTAATGCATAAAGCTACTACCATTAACCATGGGTAACGTACTCTAATTTTCATAATGTGCGGGGTGTGTACTTTAGTTCTTAAATAGGTTTTGTATTTTTTTGTTTGGGAAACTTTAGCCTGTTTTTACCTTAAAGATATGGTTCCTTGTGAACATCAACACCTTGCAAAATATTTTTTCGATAAACTGCCAATTTTCTTAACTAAATGGCTTTTTAAGATGAAAATGCACAGGAAAAATGATTTTTCAACCGTTACTTGGTCAATAGCTGACTACAACGCTATTTTTTTTGCTAACAGGGCTTTTTAGTTAAAAAATCAAGCATGTTATATGCCTCGTTTTAACGCGCATTTTATTTAAAAACTAAGCCAAAAGGTATTGATAACTACAACAATAATGCCTATATTTCATAAATGTATCGAGTAAAATCGTTTCCTTTCTATAGACAGTTGGACCAAATGGATTGTGGCCCTACCTGTCTGCGTATGATTGCTAAACATTATGGCAAATCGTACTCGGTGGATTACTTAAGAAGAAGGTCCAATATTACCCGAGAGGGGGTGTCCTTGGGGGGTATTGCCGAGGCCGCTGAAGCTATTGGTTTCCATACTTTAGCCGTAAGTGCGGAATTTAAGACCCTGGTGGACGAGGTACCACTACCGTGTATTGCCCACTGGCGACAACGTCATTTTGTAGTGGTACATAAAATTGTTAAGGATACCGTCTATGTGGCGGATCCAGCACATGGGCTTTTGCAGTATGCAAAACAAGATTTTTTGGAGGCTTGGATAGGAAAAGGTGCCGATGAAAATACGGAAGGCTACTTGCTTTTGTTTGAAACGACGCCTCGGTTTTTTGAAAGTGATTTTGAAGAAAAAAAGAAGTATGGCTTTGATTTTCTTTTTGGATATTTTAAACCGTATTCAAAATACATTTTTCAACTCTTTTTAGGTCTTTTTGCAGGCAGTATTCTACAATTGATTTTTCCTTTTCTAACGCAATCCATCGTTGATTACGGAATCAATTACCAGAACATAAATTTTATTTACCTCATCCTTATTGCCCAGTTGACCTTATTTATCTCACAGACCACGGTTGAGGTTATTAGAAGTTGGATTCTGTTGCATGTTACAAGTCGTATTAATATTAGCTTGATTTCTGATTTTTTGATGAAGCTTATGCGGTTGCCCATTGCCTTCTTCGATTCTAAAAATACCGGGGATATCATTCAACGGATATATGATCACGATAGGATACAACAGTTTTTGTCCAGTACTACCTTGAATACTATTTTTTCCGCTTTTAATGTCGTGGTTTTTGGTGCCGTGCTTGCCTACTACAATTGGACCATCTTCTTTATTTTTCTCTTGGGGTCGGTAATATATGTAGGGTGGACACTTTTGTTTTTAAAGAAACGGGCAGAACTGGATTATAAACGTTTTGATCAAGAGGCGGATAATCAAAGCAGTATTTACCAGCTGATAACCGGCATGCAGGAAATTAAGCTGAACGGTTCAGAACGCAGGAGAAGATGGGAGTGGGAGGCCATTCAGGTAAAATTGTTCAAGGTATCCCTTAAAAGCCTGTCCCTAACACAATCACAGAATATGGGCGGCAGGTTTTTCAATGAACTTAAAAATATCTTGATTACGTTTGTTGCCGCCAAATCGGTGATCGATGGGCAGCTGACTTTAGGGACCATGCTATCTGTGCAGTACATTATTGGACAGCTCAATTTGCCCATAAATAATTTTATCACCTTTATACAAACCGGTCAAGACGCAAAAATTAGCTTGGAACGGCTTGCCGAAATCCATGATAAGGACGATGAGGAGGATGAGACTTTGGAGCTTATCAAAGAACTCCCAAAATCTAGGGGTATCCGTATTAGAAACCTTAGTTTTCGATATGGGGGAAAAGGCTCGCCCAAAGTTTTGGATGCCCTCACTTTTGATATTCCCCAAGGGCAGACTACGGCCATCGTTGGGGCCAGTGGCAGTGGCAAGACTACCTTGATCAAACTTTTACTAAAGTTTTATGCCCCCAGTAAGGGGGATATCAAGGTAGGGAACATAAAACTAAGCAACCTTGGGACTGCCTATTGGCGTAAACATTGCGGTTCCGTAATGCAGGATGGTTTTCTGTTTGGGGATACCATTGCCAGAAACATTACCGAATCTGACTCTGAAGGGTTTATAGATAGGAAGCGGTTGTTGCATGCGGCAAATGTTGCCAACATCCTGGAGTTTATTGAAGAGTTGCCTTCTGGCTTTAACACTAAAATTGGGAGTGCGGGTGTCAATGTAAGTGGAGGGCAAAAACAGCGTATTTTAATTGCAAGGGCGGTATACAAGAACCCAAATTATATTTTTTTGGATGAAGCTACCAGTGCCTTGGATGCCAACAATGAGAAGATGATTACGGAAAAGCTGGAAGAGTTTTATGATGGCAAGACCGTGGTGGTGGTGGCGCATCGCCTAAGCACGGTTAAAAATGCGGATCAAATCATTGTTTTGGATAAGGGAAAAATTGTAGAAAAGGGAACCCATAAAGAGTTAACCGCAAAAAAAGGGGTGTATTACGCTTTGGTCAAAAACCAATTGGAACTTGGGCAATAGATAAAACATGAAAGAAGAAACCAAGAAAAATATCGTATTGGATGAAAGGTCCGGTCAGGTGCGGGAGATTTTGGGTAAGACCCCAAATTGGATGATTCGCTGGGGCACCTCTTTGGTGTTTGCAATTGTAGCCTTGTTGTTAATAGGCTCTGCAATCATAAGTTATAATGATATCATTCCCGCGCAGATCGTTATTACCAGTAAAAATCCGCCGATCTATTTAAAGGCTAGATCGTCTGGTAGGCTTACCCAGATTTTGATAGAACCTAACCAGCAAGTCAAAAAAGATGAGGTATTGGCCGAAATTGAAAATACCGCCAATTTTAGGGATATTCGTTATTTAAGAAAGGAATTGGAAAATTTTGTTCCCGAGGCATTGACCTTGGATTCACTTTCGTTAAAGTTTAGCCCCAATCTTAAACTAGGGGAACTACAATTGGCCTATGGTAATTTTTTGACAAGCTATCAAAATTCCATTCTTTTTAATACGCTGCTACCCAACGTTCAAGAATCTTCCCAAATTAGAAAACAGTTGGTGGAACAAAAGCGGTTTTTACAAAATCAGCGTGGTCAATTGGCCTTGTTTGAAGAAGACCTGGAGTTGTCAAAGAATAATTTTGAGCGCAATGAAGAACTTTTTAAGAAAGGGGTGATATCAAAAGCCGAGTTTGAAAATGTCTCTCGCAGTTATTTGAACGATCAACAACAATATGAGGGTTTTCTGACCAATATTTCAAATACCCAAATAGCCATAGCCAATTTTAATAATCTTCTGAGTAAGACCAATATTCAAGGGGCGGAGTTTGAGAATAGCTATCAGCAGGAATTGGAAAAGGCGTTGCAAAATTTAAGGGTGGAGGTATTGGCTTGGGAGCAACGGTACCTGATTAAAAGCCCCATTGCGGGTAAAGTAACGGTTTTTGATAAATGGAACCAATACCAAGACGTGGCGCAGGGAGAAACCCTTTTTACTATTGTTCCCAATGAGCTCCATGGTATTGTAGGTAGGGTAACCTTACCGGTCAGAAACTCTGGCAAAGTCAAGGAAGGACAAAAAGTGATCATTAAATTAGAAAATTATCCTTTTGAAGAATGGGGCAGTCTTGAAGGGCGGATAGAAAGTATTTCAGAAGTGCCAAAACAGGGGGAGCAGGCCTTGTATACCTTATACATTGATGTTGTAGATCTGCAAACTTCTTTTGATAAACAAATCACCTTTAAACAAGAAATGCAGGGTACGGCGGAAATTGTTGTGGAAGAGTTGACCGTTTTGGAACGTGTCTTCTATCAGGTAAGAAAAATATTTGTGCGCGACTAACAATTTGTTTCCCTAAGCTGGTCATGCAAAGGTTGCCAAATTTTGACGAAGGAGTATACAATTATCGGTTCTTGTCGTAAAAAAATGGAAGAAAAAGCTGCAGATGGCAGCTTTTTCTTCCATTTAAAAATTATCCAAACAGTACATCGCAATTTCCTACGGTCCAATTTGCGGTGCCACAAGCAAAGCTATCACAACTTAAAGAACCACAGTGTAATGAAGGCTTGCCCAGACAATTGTTCGGAATGGAACCATTACAATCGTGTGAACCACCTTTTACGGCATAGGTCTCTAGTTTGGAAACCACTTTTTTGTTTAACGACAAACTAATCTTTTTGTTCTTTTTCATTTTACACCGAATTTAAATTATTGATAATTCCTACGTAATATAATGAAATTTCTTAATAAAAATTTTAATTAACATATAGTTAACTTTCAATACGATTAC
>CALGQU010000024.1 GCA_937959125.1 uncultured Croceitalea sp. | reverse complement strand
TATTCCTCCTTAGCTCAGTTGGTTAGAGCATCTGACTGTTAATCAGAGGGTCCTTGGTTCGAGCCCAAGAGGAGGAGCAGTTACAGCAAGGCTTCAGAGAAATTCTCACTCTGGAGCCTTTTTTATTTGCACGCAGATTGAGAAAAATTTTATTTGGAGTCAAACGTTAACATTTCAGTCTAAATGAGTTCAGTAAAAAATTCCAATGTTTACTATACTTCCTAAGGTTTTTACAGCAAAAACCTTTTTTGATATAATTTCCAAAAAAAATAAATATTTGAAAATCAGATGACTACACAATGCAACATCGCGTCAGCGTGTTACACTCTTGCTTTACATTCTTCGTCCTTCTTTCTGGCAGGACAAAAAATGTAAACATTATCTACTTCATTAATCCATCATATTAGTCTAAAACAGTATAGAATAAATTGATTTTCAAAATTTACAGAAGCCTAGAATATTGCAAATAATATTTGGAACCACATGCTATCATTTGAAAGTACTGATGACGATTGTAACAAATGGTTTTTCCTTGATTACCACAAAAAATGATACATATCAATACAGTATTATCCATTATACAACAAATCTTTCTTATTAAGTAGGTTGAATCTTACTTTTATTAAAAAAGGTATGAGAATTAAATGGCAAACCACAATTTTAAAAGCAAGGTATTTTCGCTTTTTTCATCAATTTTTATGATTTGGGCGTTGAGCCTATGCTTTTTCTTGATTTCATTTACAGCATTGGGACAAACCAAAGGGTTGATCTTCAAGAATGCGGAATCCAATCAATCTGTACTAGACCCAAATTTGGATGGATATACATCATCCAACGCTTTAGGTTTTCAAACCGATGATGAGACTGAAAGTGAAATTCCATTCATAGCGCTTCCCGTAATTGGTTCTTCCGAACCGGATAGTGACATGGCCTCCGGGCCATCCTGTGGTTTTGCCGATTTGGTCAAATCAGATAACAACAATACGGTATATACTTATTTGGACGGAAGCGGTAATCTTATGTTTCGCTTTCGATTGGGCGGAACGGCAAACAATTCAAAAGGCTATTCCATTCTAATCGATACGGATGAGCGTTTTGGGAATTCAGGTCCGAATGCAGACCCAAACTACGTGGTGGGCAATCCAGGCTTTGAAATAGAGGTTGTTTTATTGACCAATTTTGGAATAGGGCTCTATAATATAGATGGTACTACATCAGCTATTGAAATTGGCGATGCCAGGACGGATAGACCTTATGCTGATTTTGCGCAAAAGAGTATTGCCCTTTCAGAGATTTGTGGGGATGATGATTATTTCTACGATTTTTTCATACCATTTTCAGACATAACAACAGCTTTTCCAAGTGTTACCACTTCCACTCCCCTTCGAATGGTAGGCAACACGGTAATACGTCCCCAAGAAGCAACCGGTGGCCCCGTATCGGATATTGGGGGAATTGATGATGACCTTGGTATTCCTGACGAACTCTGGGAAAACCTCATTGATATATTTCCTCCAACCAGTACAGATGACATCGGATCGGGTACTCCATTATTTCCTAGAGCTGATTGTCCTGAGATAAATGGCCCAATAACTACAGGAACAACTTCTATTTCCGGAACCTCCTCCGAAATTGATGGTACCACTATCGAAGTATTTAGGGATGGCGTTTCTGAAGGGACAACTACTGTTGCATCGGGTGTCTGGACCCTTTCCCCAATTGCGGTCACAGCAGCAAATGAAGTGTTTACCGCAAGTGCATGGGTCTCTGAGAGTACTGCTTCAGCAGCTGGTTCAGAGCCTAAATCAGTTTCTTATTCTGATTGCAACGAAACCACTGTGGGCGCTTCCTGTACGCCCCCTATCAGTACGTCCACTATTTTCGCCATAAGTGCAAAAGGATTGTGCGGTGATATCGGTAGTGCAACCCCAGGAGCACAAATTCGTGTGTATTTTGAAGGTTCGTTACTGACAGCCAATACGGGAAGTAGTAATTATTCTGGAGGCAATGTTTTTGCAAATGCAGATGGCTCATGGTTCTGGAAATGCAATACCAATGGGTCTGGGTGTTCGAGTGGAGCTAATTGCGGATTTGCCCTTAATGGATTTTATGAAATTACCCAGGAGGTTTCTGGTAGTTGCGAGTCGGACCCCTTGGAATATTGTGCGGGAACGGCAGCTACTTCAACAACTCCTGTTTTTACAAACCTTCCGATCCTGGATACCAACAGTACAATTACTGGGACGGCGAGCACTGGTGCCACGGTGACATTGTTTATAGATGATGTGGAACAAGCATCCACTACAGCTAGTGGTGGTAATTGGTCTTTTACCGTGGCTTCTTTTCCTAACGGTACCATCAATGAAGGAGAAACCATAACCGCAATGGCCATTGAAACTGGTAACTGCGCCGCATCGGCCAGCATGGTCGTAGGTGGTCAGTCCGCAGCTCCAATCATTCAGGGAGATTATTGTTCCTCCACTGGTTCAATAAGCTCCATAAGTGGTATTTCTTCGGAAAAAGGGGCAACCATCAATGTATACACGAACAACACTTCTCCTGTAACCATTGGAACATCTATTGGAACAGCAATTGTACAACCCAATGGGAGTTGGACCGTCAGCGCCACAATCAATATAGGCGATTTTGTAGCGGTTACGGCAACCAATACCGGAGATTCCGAAAGTGCTTTATCAAACGAAATTCAGGTCTTTGACCAGACGAATGATGCATCCCTATCAGTCACCACAACCCCAATACGGGAAGGTGACGCAAGCATATCCGGTACAGGTACCTCCGGAAATCAGGTTTTCTTATATCTGGATGGAATCATCGTGGACGAGACACTATTTTTTACAACGGTTGACGGTTCCGGAAATTGGACAATCTCCGGACTCGATAATGCGACCGCTGGATATGATGTACTTTATGCTGGGGGACAAGTAGGTGTTACAGCCAAAAATGGTGCACTTTGTGAATCCAATCTGGTATTGGGTAGCATTATTGATTGTCAGCTTCCTCTCGAACAAACTTATGCTCCAACCTCCACTACCACTATATGTGAAGGGGAAACCATCAGCTTTCAATTGGATGGAACAGAAAACCTAGTGGTCTATGAATTGGTTGACCAAAGTGGAAATCCCATTGGTCCCGCAGGGCTTGGCTCGGGCGGAGTCTTGAACCTGACCACTTATGGATTGGATGAATCCGTGATAAGTATTCGTGCCAAGGCACAACGGGTTGGGGTGGTATGCGAAACGATTTTTTCAACTTCAGTTGCTACTGATATAAAACCTGCACCTGAAGCAAGTATACCATCCAGCACATTGGAAGTCTGCAGGGGAGAAACCAGTTTGGCTTTCCCGTTTACGGTAACGGCAAACGGCCCGGCCGTGGATTATTCCATCGATTTTGATACTTCCGGAAATACTGCTGGACTTATAGACATTACCAACGATACCAATGTGGCAAGTCCAATTAGCATTCCAATCCCTGGCAACATAGCTACGGGCACCTACAACGGAACATTTAGTATAAGAAATACAAACACCCTGATTTGTACAAGTAATCCCATTTCTTTTACCATAACCATTATAGGGTCGGAAATTGGGTCGGCTTCTTTGACCGACCCTACGGCCTGTGGAGGAAATGACGGGACCGTAACCCTTGAAGGCTTATTGCCAAATACAGCCTATGACGACCTAAGCTATGAAGCAGATGGCGTCTTGGTAAATCCTGGCCCGTTTTCAGCGGGTGGCAGTGGACAATTCTTGATATCTGGCCTAGAAGCAGGCTCCTATTCCAACTTTATAGTAACCTTTAATGGTTGTGACTCCGCTCCTTTTGCCTCGACCACACCCTTGATTTTGAGCGATCCAGGTGGAGCAACGATCACGGAAGGGACGCATGTTCAATTGACACAATGTTCAACCCCCAACGGAGAGATTGTACTCGAAGGAATGGCAGATGGTAGTTATGAAGTAAATTTATCTTTTGACGGCATTGCCCAACCCGCGCAGAACCTTACGGCATCTTCAAACCAAATCCGGATAACGGGGCTTGATGAAGGGGAATATACCAATATATCAGTTATCGACGGCAGCAATTGTCAATCCAACACAATTCCGGGTCCTATTACCTTGTCCGTGGCCAATCGGCCCTCTATTGATCTCGGAGCCAATCCTAGTGTGCCTGTGGGAACTACCTCAACAACATTGGGGTATACCAATCCCACAAATAGCCCGGACAGCTACACCATTGATTATGATGATACCGCAAATACTGCAGGCTTTACAGATATAACGATACCAACAGCGCTGCCATCTTCACCTATAAACCTATCGGTTCCAGCAATTGCGGCAGAAGGAATTTATAATGCGACTCTTGTGGTTGTCAACTCCATCACGGGTTGTGTCTCAACGACAATTCCATTTACTGTGGAAATTACCGCCTCCAATGATACGGATGGTGATGAAATACCGGATGCACAAGAAACAATTGATGGCACCGACCCCAATGATGATTGTGACTCTATAGGGGGAACACCCCTTGGCACCAGTGACTGCGATTTGGACGGGCTCACCAATGACGAGGAGACTACCGGTGTGGACGATGTTTCCACCACTGCGGACCCCAATGGAAACATCACCGACCCTGATGTGGCGGATACCGACGGGGATACCATCTCGGACGGACAAGAGGCAATTGACGGCACCGACCCCAATGATGATTGTGACGCTATAGGGGGAACACCCCTTGGCACCAGTGACTGTGATGGTGATGGTCTAACCGAAGATGAAGAAACTATTTTGGGGACAGACCCAAATTTGGCGGATACCGATGGAGACACCATTTCTGATGGACAAGAAGTCGATACTGATAATACCAATCCATTGGATGACTGTGATTCCACAGGAGGTGCTCCGCTTGGTACCAGCGATTGTGACGCTGACGGACTTACCAATGATGAGGAAACCACGGGAATAGATGATATTAGTACTATTGCAGACCCTAACGGGACCCTAACTGACCCTGATGAAACCGATTCAGACGGAGACACTATTTCTGACGGTCAAGAGGCACTCAACGGTACAGATCCTAATGATGATTGTGATTCCATTGCGGGAACTCCCATGAACAGTTCTGATTGTGATGGCGATGGAAACCCGAATGGCTCTGACCCCAATCCGAATACACCAACAGCGATTGATGATAATACCAGCGCAGATGTAGGAGTTGCAAAGACCATAAACATTTTAATGAATGATGATTTTCTGATAGGCAGTACCCTTACTGATTTAGACACTGGAACAGCTTCAGGAACAATTTCCATCAATCAGACAACTGGAGAATTGACCTATACGGCTATAGCTTCAGAAGACAACAACACTGTTACCATAAACTATGAGGTATGCAATGGGGTAGTCTGCGCTTCGGCCACGGTGAACATTACAATTCCTGCCTGTGTTGATACAGATGGTGACAATATATGCGATGCAGATGATTCAGCTCCAAATGACCCTTGTGAACCCCGTTCTAATCCAGACTGGCAACCTGTAGGTACCAGCGACTGTGACGGCGACGGTTTGAGCTACTCAGAAGAAACTACCGGAATTGATGACGTTTCTACAACGATCAATCCGAACGGAAATATAACCGATCCATACAATTTTGATTCAGACGGCGACAACATATCCGATGGTCGAGAGGCTGTCGATGGAACCAATCCAAACGATTCCTGCGATTCTTTTGGTGGAACGGCTTTGGGAACCGATGATTGCGACTCGGATGGTTTGACCAACAATGAAGAAGCCACGGGAGTCAATGACCCAACGACGCCTCCCAATCCGAATGGAACTACTACAAATCCCAACAACCCAGATTCTGATGGGGATGAAGTGATGGATGGACAAGAAATCTTGGATGGCACCAACCCTAACAATGATTGCGATTCTTCAGGAGGCACACCGCTGTCGTCCAGTGATTGTGATGGTGATGGCAATCCCAATGGAACGGACCCAAATCCAACTGTGGCCACCGCAGTCGATGACAGTACAAGTGCTGATGTTGGGGTTCCAAAGACGGTAAATGTCATTTTTAATGACGATTTCCTTATTGGAAGTATATTCTCAGTCACCGGAGGAAACTTCTCAGGTACAATTGCTATTAACCAATCCACGGGAGAAATTACCTATACCGCAATCGTATCAGAAGACAATTCAACCATCAGTATAGAATATCAGGTCTGTTTCAATGGCGTTTGCGATATGGCCACTCTCTTTATTTCAATTCCTTCTTGTGTAGATACAGACGGCGACAATATCTGTGATGTGGATGACACAGCACCAAATGATCCTTGTTCTCCACAATCCAATCCTAACTGGTTGCCTCAAGGAACCAATGATTGCGATAGCGATGGGTTGACAAGAGATGAAGAAAACACTTTGGGAACCAATCCGGACATAGCTGACACCGATGGTGATGGCATTTCTGATGGCCAAGAAGTGAATATAGACAATACAAACCCTTTAAACGATTGTGATTCGGTTGGCGGAACGCCTTTGGGCAATTCAGATTGTGATAACGATGGTGTAACCACTGATCAAGAAACTGCTGCGGGTACAGATCCAAACTTGGCCGATACCGATGGGGATGGCCTTACGGATGGGGAAGAATTGAACAATATTGATGACCTTTCGACAACGTCCAGCCCTACAGGTACAAGTAATCCCTTGAATGCCTGTGATCCAAATACAGATAATACCAATTGTGATGGTGACTCTGATGGTTTGAATGACGATGAGGAAGCAACCTTGGGGACAGATCCCAATAACCCGGATACTGATGGTGATGGCATTTCTGATGGACAGGAAGTCATTGACAATACCAATCCTTTGGATTCCTGTGATTCTCAAGAAGGAATACCGCTTTCAAGTGATGACTGTGATGGGGATGGCCTAACCGAACAAGAGGAAACCACTTTGGGAACCGACCCTGATCTTCCCGATTCGGATGGCGATGGTATTTTGGACGGACGCGAGATTACGGACGGAACCGACCCATTGAATCCGTGCGATTCTGTTGGAGGGACACCTCCTACATCTTCTGGATGTGATATTGAAGTGGACAACGATTTGGTTGATCCAAATGTGGGTAACGGGGCTTTCATCATTCGCAATATTGAGCTTTTTCCCGATAACAAGGTTGTGGTCTACAACCGATGGGGTGTAAAAGTTTATGAAACCCAAGGATACAATAATAGCAGTAATGCCTTTTACGGGGTCTCTGATGGAAGGGTAACTATAAATAAAAACGAAGAACTACCAGTAGGGGTTTATTTCTACGCCATTGAGTATACCAATAATGGGAATAGTAAATCAAAAACTGGTTACCTATACATCAACAGATGATACCATATATAAGTATGAAAAAAAGTGTCCTCTCCATAGTAACCCTAGTCTTGTCCTTGAATACAATATGGGGACAACAGGATGCGCAGTACACACAATATATGTACAATACGTTGTCGGTAAATCCTGCATATGCTGGGTCCCGAGGTGTGTTGAGCATCGCTGCACTACATCGCTCTCAGTGGGTGGGTCTGGATGGGGCTCCACGAACCCAAACCCTGAATATCAGCTCCCCGGTTTCAGAACGCCTAGGGCTTGGATTATCCATTGTCAATGATGAAATTGGGAACGGTACCAATCAAGACACCTATTTTGATGCTGCTGTTTCCTATACAATACTTGTTTCTGATGACGCACAACTATCTTTTGGCTTCAAGGCGGGTGGACACTTCCTTAATGTAGACTTTAATCGGTTACAGAATTTTCAGGGACAAAACAATACTGCTCTTCCTCCTAATATTGATAAGAAGTTCTCTCCCAATTTTGGCGCTGGAATGTATTATCACAAACAAAATTTTTATGCTGGGATTTCGGCTCCCAACTTTTTGGAGACCGAACATTTTGATCGCTCTGGAAATGGAGGGAGCAATTCTTTTCTGGCCAGTGAGCGACTAAACTGGTATTTTATTTCTGGTTACGTCCATGACCTAAATGCTGATTGGAAATTCAAACCAGCAATACTGTTCAAAACAGTACGAGGGGCGCCTTTGCAGGTCGATCTTTCCGCAAACTTTTTGTACAAGGAGAAGTTCTCTTTCGGTTTAGCTTACAGGTGGAGTGCTGCCATCAGTGCACTTGCAGGGATTCAATTAACGGAAAGGTTAATGGTTGGCCTTGCCTATGATCGCGAAGTGACCGAACTTGGTGGTTCTAGGTTCAACGATGGTTCGTTTGAGGTCTTTCTTCGATATGAGTTCAAGCCTGTGGAACGAACCTTGGATCCTCGGTTCTTTTAGGGCAAAATAACCGTATAAGAAGGTTCTACTTTTAAGCCCTTTCGCAGTTCTACCAACATTTCAAACTTATTACTTGCCAAAACCAAATTCAATGATATTGAAATCTGTTATTTGTTGCGAAAAAGGAACATTTTATGTGACTTTAAAAAATTAGATGTTATTTTTTGTGTGTGCCGACCGTTCTTTAGAAGTAAGATTTATAATCCACACGATGAGTTCAATTCTAACTGATAGTTATCAAGTATGTTGCAAAAAAAGGAAGGCTACATTACGACTATCTAGAAGTCTAAGTATAGATGTTATGTAGAAAGGAAACCAAGTTTACAGTTACGTTTTTGTTTCTGTAGCAGAGGCAATAGTATGCCACTTTAAATCGTTATGATTTTCAACTTAAGCGATTTGCCCCCAAAATCAAATGAAAACAAAAACAACACCAACGAACGGCATATGTCCAACTCCTGCCCTTAATGGTTTAGCCTTTAAAAAAATTGCTCAAATTGTATCCATCTTTCTTGTTTTTTTTGCTTCCTATTGCTGTTATGGTCAACAAAAAAAGATAGACAGCCTAAGACAGATAGTTTATGGGAAAGAAATGAATTTGACAAGTCCAAAGGACACGTCATACATATTAACCGTTCTGGACCTATCTAGATATTACTATGAGGTTAGAATAGACAGCACACGTATTTTGGCAGAATATACAAAGAGGCTAAGTGAAAAAATTGGGTACGATAAAGGGATTGTATCTTCAATTCAAGATATTGGGGTCTATCATTCCTACAAAGGCAACAGCGATGCCGCCATTGCGTGTTATCAAGAAGCATTATCGGCTTCCAAAAATCTAGGGGATAAAGAAGTTTTGGCTGAACTGTTCAACAATTTTGGAATGGAATATTCTTTTAAAGGAGACTATGGTCTTGCTTTGGAAGCTAATCTTAAAGGTCTTGATCATGCTAAGGAATCCAATAGCCTAAACCTTGTGACGCTCATTAATACCAATATTGGTGTATTGTATGCCAAGCAACAGTTATATAAAGAAGCGGAAACGTATTTTAAAAATGCCATTGTAAATTATAAAGTAGATTTTTCAGATTACAATTATATTGCCTCTTTGTTAAATTTAGCAAGGGTATACAGTATTCAAGGAAAGAATAAAGACGCTGATGATATTACGGAAACCTTGATTGCAAAGTTGGATACTGTCAAGGATATAAGTTTTCTTTTTGAGGCGTACCATATCAAAGGGTTTATCCTTTCCCAAAAAAAAGAGTATGACAATGCCTTGCCTTGGTTCCAAAAATGTCTGGATATCTCTGCAAAAAATCCGGATAATCCCTCTCTCCTGGCACCTAAGGTAGATGCTGAAATTGCCAAGATTTATTTTGAAAAGGACATGGATGAAAAGGCTTTTTTTCATGCAAATAGGGCGTATGGTTTGGCCAGAAAGCTCAATATTTTAGATAATATCATAGAGATTAGTGAGCTCTTGTACAAGCTTCACAAACGTAAGCGTAACATAGCCGGAGCTTTAGAATATCACGAGATTTTTAAGGTTTATAGTGACTCCCTTTTTAATGATCGTAATACCAATGGCGTTATTCTTTTTCAGGCCAGATCGGAGTTTGAAAAAAAACAAACTGCTGCCGCTATGGTCTCTGAAAGAAAACTAATGGACAAACAAAGTAAGATCAATATGGCACTATTGGCTATAACCGTTCTTTTAATCATGTTGGTGCCTTTGGGCTTAAAACACCTAAAGTTGGCCCGTTTAAATAAAGAAATCATAGCAAATAGTAAGATCTTAAAACAAAAAGAAGTAGCGCTTACCGCTTCCAATGCTACTAAGGATAGGCTCTTCTCCATCATAGGCCATGACCTAAAGAACCCTATTGCATCTTTACAAAGTATGATTTTCCTTTATTTGGATAAAGCTATACCCGGGGAAGAATTCCTAAACCTCGTTCCAAGTTTGGGTAAAGATGTACAAGCTATGATGGCGACCTTAAGCAACCTTTTACAATGGGGAAAAAGCCAAATACAAGGAGCCAAAATAGTGGTTTCAAAAGTGCAGGTGAAACCTATTGCTGATAATACCTTGCAGTTTTTAAATGTGTTGAGCAATTCCAAGGAATTGCGGGTGGATAATGCCATTGAACTAGATTTTATGGTTTTGGCGGATAAAAGCCATTTGGATATTATTCTTAGAAACCTTTTAGGAAATGCCATAAAGTTTACTCCGCCAAAAGGAAGTATCTCGTTATCTTGTAAAAGAGAGGGGGAACAGGGTATTATTGTGATAAAAGATAGTGGTGTTGGAATGGATAAGGCCACCGCAGCGCGTGTAATGGACATTAATGAGGGCTATACCAGTTATGGAACCGAGAACGAAAAAGGAACCGGACTTGGACTATCCTTATGTATTGGTCTTTTGTCGCAGAACAATGGGAAATTATGGGTAGAAAGTGAACAAGGGAAGGGAACAAGTTTTTTTATCGCTTTGCCCTTGGCCTAAAACATGGCCTTGTTCTAACGATTGGCCTATGATTCTATAAAATATTACTTGAAATTACCCATTTCGAAGGAAGAATTCTTCCGCGAAACAGTTATTGGATTATCTGAGTGGTTTATAGGGACCACATACAACCTTTCTTTTGGCTTTTGTGTCAATTGGGATGGTCTTTACCACTCACTTTGATTAATTTTAAGGAAAATTGCAGCGTAATGAAAAAGCCCCTTGTATTCTTTGTTTTTCTTGTCCTATTGTTTTCCTGTGGTTCAGATTCTGGAAATGGTACCCTAATTTCAACAGATGATAGTGGGCAGGAAGAACCTATGGATGAAACCCCGGAGGAAGAAAGTGGCATGGCCAGCGCGTTTGATGATGGAGCCATGCGTGGTCTTACCCCTTCTGAAATTGTTGCTCAAATGCACGCAGGCTGGAATTTGGGAAATAGTATGGATGCCGAAGGGCCGGATGAGACCTTTTGGGGCAATCCGGTAACTACGCAAGAGATGGTAGATGTCATTGCGGATAGGGGCTTCAATACTTTACGTATTCCGGTTACCTGGCGATTCCATCAAGGGGCTGCACCTGACTATACCATTGAGGAGGCCTGGCTAGATCGTGTAGAAGAAGTGGTCAATTATGGGAGGGCCAATAATATGTATGTTATCATCAACGTACACCATGATGACCCTTGGATTATCCCTACCAATGACCAAGTAGATGAAGTAAGCGATAGGCTTTCCAAATTATGGACACAGGTTGCCAATAGATTCAGGAATTATAGCGATTTCCTCATTTTTGAGACCCTAAACGAACCTAGGCATGAAGGGTCGCCAGAGGAGTGGACCGGAGGTACGGCAGAAGGAAGAAACGTGGTCAACCAATACCACAGAGCAAGTTTGGATGCCATTCGTGCAACGGGAGGTAACAACAGCCAAAGGCAGTTAATGATCTCTACGTATGCGGCAAGTACCTTGCCTATTGCCATGAATGCCCTGGAAATCCCGAACAACGACCCCAACACCATGGTATCTTTACACTCCTATTTTCCATTTCCGTTTACCTTGGAGGGAACGGATGCTACATGGGGTACGGATGAGGATAGGGCACAATTGGAGGCGGAAATGGACCGCATTAAAACTCGATTTACGGACAACGGAACGGCGGTTGTTTTAGGGGAATGGGCATCGGGCAACCAGAACAATTTGGAAGACCGCATCGCCCATGCCGGCTTTTACGCACAGGCTGCTGCAGAGCGCGGTTTTGCCAGCATTTGGTGGGATAATGGGATTAGCGGTATTTCTAACGATGGACTTGCATTGTTCAACAGGAGTAACCTAACATGGCCATTTGGGGAAATCGCGGATATCATTGTAGAAGCCTATGATTAAGAACCCTGCTTAGGCAAAGGGATTGGGAGAATTCTTCCTTATAGTAGAGAATCCCGTATCTTATGAGAAAAACAACCCTTTGGATAATCAACCTCATATGTACTACATTGGTTTTGACATTGGTAGTTCTTCGGTAAAAGCTTCATTGGTGGATGCCCATACTGCAAAGGCACTTTCCACGGTCCAAGAACCGGCTAGCGAGATGCAGATTCTTAGTACCCAAGCAGGGTGGGCGGAACAGGACCCAGAATTGTGGTGGCAGTATGTATGCAAGGCAACGAAAAAACTTTTGAAAGATAATGGCCTAAGGGCAGAACAAGTAAAAGGCATTGGTATTGCCTATCAAATGCATGGTCTGGTAGCCATTGACCCAGCAGGGAAAGTCGTTCGAAATTCGATCATCTGGTGTGATAGTCGGGCGGTAGTTCTTGGAGAGGATGCCTTTGCCCAAATTGGAGAAGCCGCTTGTTTGGAACATCTATTAAATTCCCCAGCCAATTTTACGGCTTCTAAATTGGCTTGGGTAAAGCAATACGAACCTGAATGCTATGATAAAATCCATAAGTTTATGCTTCCCGGGGATTTTATCGCCTTTAAATTTTCTGGGGATTGCACCACTACAATATCGGGTTTGTCCGAAGGGGTTTTATGGGATTTTAAAAATTCAAGACCATCTAAAATGGTTTTGGACCATTATGGAATTGACAGGCAACTTGTGCCGGATATTGTCGAAACCTTTGGGGTACAGGGTACTGTTTCTAAAATGGGTGCCCAAGAAAGCGGACTCTTAAAAGGAACGCCAATTTTGTACAGGGCCGGGGATCAACCCAATAACGCATTAGCACTTAATGTGTTCCAACCGGGAGAAGTGGCCGCTACGGGAGGTACATCAGGAGTGCTTTACGCGGTAACCGATAGCTTGGAAGCAACCGAAGGGATCAAGTTGAACAATTTTGCCCATGTTAACCATAGCCAAACTGCCCCTAGGATAGGCAAATTGTTGTGTATTAATGGAGCGGGCATTCAATATAGATGGTTGAAAGATACCTTAAGCTTGCAAGAGAACTCATATCAGGCAATGAATACGTATGCTTCCAAAGTGCCTATAGGTTCGGAGAATCTGCAGGTTCTTCCGTTCGGGAATGGTGCGGAGCGCATGTTTGACAACCGCAATCTTGGCAGTCATATTTGCAACCTCAACCTCAACAAACACAGGCAAGGGCATATCTTACGCGCTGCTTTGGAGGGTATTGCTTTTGCCTTTGTATACGGTATGGAAGTACTAAGAAAAGACCATACGGAAATCAAGCTTATCCGTGCGGGTAATGATAACCTTTTCCGATCAAAAATATTTGCAGAGACGGTCGCTACCTTAATCGGTCAAGAAATTGCAGTTTATAATACTACCGGTGCCATTGGGGCAGCACGCGCCGCAGCCAAAGCAGATGGGATGTTAGATTTTGGGTCTGCGGTGGCACAGAATGATTATGTGGAATCCTTTGAACCAAATCAGCAAAAACAAGAGTATGCACAAGCCTATGGGAATTGGCTATCCGTACTTAACCCCTTAATTAACGAACCTCAAAAGAAAACAGATGAGAACAACTAGTGAATATTTCAAATCCATTGGTAAGATACCGTTTGAAGGAAAAGACTCTGATAACCCCCTCGCCTATAAATACTACAATTCGGAACAAGTGGTTGCGGGGAAAACCATGGCGGAACATTTTAAGTTTGCGGTGGCCTATTGGCATTCGTTCTGCGGTACCGGTGCCGATCCCTTTGGCCCGGGAACCCAAAATTATGCTTGGGACCAACCCAAGGATGCTGTGGAAGCCGCTAAAATGAAAGCCGATGCCGCTTTTGAATGCATTACAAAACTGGGTTTTGGCTACTATTGTTTCCATGATTATGATTTGATTCGCGAAGGGGCTTCGTTTAAGGAATCAGAAGAACGGTTGGCGACCATTGTAACGTATCTAAAGCAGAAACAAGAAGAGACCGGGGTTAAACTCCTTTGGGGTACGTCCAATTGTTTTTCCCATCCGCGGTATATGAACGGAGCAGCGACCAATCCAGAGTTCAATGTACTTGCAAGGGCGGCGGGGCAGGTAAAACTGGCGTTGGATGCCACCATCGCGTTACAAGGCGAAAATTATGTGTTCTGGGGCGGGCGTGAAGGTTATATGAGCTTGCTCAACACCAATATGAAGCGGGAACAGGACCATATGGCCCTATTCTTGACCAAAGCAAGGGACTATGCCCGGGCACAAGGTTTTAAAGGCACTTTTTTTATAGAACCCAAACCTATGGAGCCTATGAAACACCAGTACGATTTTGATACGGCAACCTCCATTGCCTTTCTAAAGCAATATGGATTGGATACCGATTTTAAAATAAACATTGAAGTCAACCATGCTACACTGGCGCAGCACACCTTTCAACATGAGTTGCAGGTAGCTGCTGATGCCGGGATGTTGGGAAGTATCGATGCCAATCGGGGCGATTACCAAAATGGATGGGATACGGACCAATTTCCCAATAATATTTATGAAGTCACAGAAGCTATGTTGGTCTTTTTAGATGCTGGGGGACTGCAAGGTGGAGGAATTAATTTTGATGCCAAGATTCGAAGAAATTCAACGGATGTTGAAGATATTTTTTTGGCCCACATTGGTGGTGCCGATGTTTTTGCGCGAGCACTGCTAACCGCGGAGAAAATAATAAGCTCATCCTCATATCATACCTTAAGGAAAAAACGCTATGCATCCTTTGACTCCGGTGCTGGACATTCTTTTGAAAAGGGTGAACTGGATTTGGAACAGTTGTACAACATTGCTAAGGAAAATGGGGAACTCACATTAGTAAGTGGAAAACAAGAACTGTTTGAAAATATCATCAACCAATATATTTAGCTTTTGGAACCCATGCGGCTCTTGATAGTATTCTTTGGCGTTTGAATACCGTTATTGCACATATTGCAATAAAACTTTCGCGTTCAATGTGGTCCTTTGGGTTCGATAATTGGTTTCCTTATAGAAATCCAAATGTAAGATTTGACCAAACGCTGCTGTATTCTCCAAATGATGCAAAACTTTTAGGATTGTTGTAAAACTTCCTTCCAAGGTAAATTCAATGGTAGTGTAGGTTGATGTGCCATCAACGTACCCAAAACCGATATTCCGTTACGGAAGTATAGGTTTCCCCTGGATGAAGTATCGTAGAGGGAAATTCTGGCTGGTTGGGAGAATCCGGGAAATGCTGGGTTTCCAAACAAAAAGCATCGTGTTTTAGGTAGGGTTTTCCAGATTTTCCAACTAAAGTGCCATCTAAAAAATTGGAAGTGTAGAGTTGCATTCCCGGTTCCGTGGTATGTACTTCCATCACGCGGCCACTTTTAGGTTCAAAGACCGTCGCCGCAAGCTGGGGGTTGTTTTTAGGCCCGTCTTTATCCAGAATATAATTATGGTCGTATCCGCTGCATATGGCCATTTGAGGATGGTCACTTTCCAAATCTTTGCCTATTGTTTTAAATTTTGAAAAGTCCATCGGTGTCCCTTCCAAACGTTCAACAGTCCCGGTAGGGGCCATATCTGTCTGTATGGGTGTGTATGATCGTGCATTAATGTTTAGGAGATGGTCCTTTATGTTATCCTGGCCTTCACCGTTTAAATTAAAAAAACTATGGTTGGTCAAGTTCACCAAAGTGGTCTGGTCGGTTTTGGCAGTGTAGCTAATACTAAGGGTATTGGTATTGGTTAGGATATACCTTACCCTTACCTCTAAACACCCAGGATATCCTTCTTCTCCATTAGGTGACGTACGACTGAATTCAAGACAGTCCCAATTGATTTGTTCCACCTGCCATACCACACTATCAAAACCAATATCCCCGCCATGTAAATGGTTGGTGCCATTATTAACCGCCAAATTATAAGGACTCCCATTAAGGAAAAACTTCCCTTTTGCAATTCTATTGGCGTACCTCCCTATGATGCTTCCAAAATATTTCCCCTCATCCGTCATATAGGTTTCCAAAGTAGGGAAGCCAAGCACAATGTCCTTAAAATCCCCATATCGGTCAGGCACATAAAGGGCAACCAAGTGTTGCCCATAATTGGTAAAATGGGCGTGTAAGCCGTTCTTATTGCTAATGGAATACAAGCCTACTGATTGCCCATCAATAGTGCAATTAAAATTTTTTGGGACAATGTTCAAATCGGCACCGTACATGAAAAAATTAGGTTAGCTACTGGGAAAGATACCCATAATTTCATAAATGTATGCTAGTATTTTGATTACTGTGCGGTTCGATAACTATACATATCGTAAAGCGTTTCCCGCATCTTATCGATCATGGGTTTATGAGGGTTATCTGCAATATCCAAAAGCCCTACGTTATAGTTTTCACCATCAAACCTTCCGGTCAAGGGTTGGTCCAGGTATTGGAACCAGTGCGCACCAACAATGTTTGGGTTTTTGAACGCCCCTTGGATATACGCTTGGTACTTTATGCCACGATCTTCTTGGCTTTCAGCAGCTTTGACCCCTGCATGGAAGAGGCCCCTGTCCTTTGCCCCAAAATGGAATTCCCCAATAAGCATGGGCTTGTCCACCCCTTTTGGTAATCCTATATTTTCTATACTGTATTCGTATTTATTAAAACTCATGATGTCCATATAATGGCTCGCTGCCGTTAAGACAATAGCATTGTTTTTCCAAGCAAACCTACAACCAAGATAGTTTTGGTTAGGGGCCACCTTTTTTAGTTCCCCGTTGATTACGTTAAAATACGTTTCGGCTATTTTCTGATAAAAGGCTAATAGGTCAACTTGGGCCTTTTTGGTGTCTGGGGCTTCCATAGTTTCCAAGAGCGCCGCCCAAGAACGGTGTTGGGTGCCCCAAACGGCATTTAATTTGGCAATATCTTGATATTTGGTACGTAAATCCTTTACAAACTCAATTTTCGCCGGTTGTGTCGCCGGACTCTGCAGAGTGCCTACAGCAAGGGAACCCAAAGCGCCCCAAGAAAGTTCATTGTCCACAAAATACCCAATACACCACGGGTCACCGGCACCTTCTTTTTGGCGTTCCACGGAATTCTTGACGGCCAACCTGAAGTTAGGGTCAAAAACGTCATGGAACTTACCCCAAAATCCTTGGGAACCCTCAATCTTTGGGGTATCCGTAATCCAAATAGATCCTACATAGGGAGTGCGTTGTTGGGAGATCAACTCATTATCAGAAACAAACCCTACCGTATTCAACCCCCAACTCTTTAAACGTTGATGCGCCAATTCTTTAAAATTGGTATGCCATTCCCCATCATACTTTTTATAGAGGTTGTTTTGGTAAAAATTGAACATCTGGTAGGTTGCCTTATCCTTATAAAAGCCATGGGAGGTATAAACACCATCATTAAAGAAATGCTCTGGAACATCTTCTTTTGCTGGTATTTTTTCAAAATAATGCTCCCTGCCCTCAATACCGGAATATACACTTTCAGATGCTACGCAATTCACTCCTGCGGACCAGAAGAGATACCCTTCCGGGTCTACCATCCACCATTTGCCATCTACCTTTTCCGATCTAAAAAAACCGGTCGCTTCAAGTTTTGGTCCTGCTGTCCATCCACCAAATTTATTTCGGTGATCAGGTCCCGGATGATTCTCCAAATCTTTGGCGTTTTCCGCTATGCTGTTCTTTAGCTCCGCTACGGAATGTATCTTGGTCACCCAATCTTCATGTTTGTACTGTCCAAATTCATCAATGAAAGGAAATACATTGGAAGGATCCTTTTTTTCAAACTTACCTATGGCCCTCACATTGTCTATGGTAAAATTATTTTTCTTATAAGCGTATCTACTATTGAAGGTGATTTCCTGTATTTTAGAAATATCGGTTTTAAGCTGGCCGGGTACGCCACGCATCCCCAAAATTTCCGGTTGTGGTTCGTGTATCCAAGAAGTCCATGCCAAAGGAACGGTAATTGTTTTGCTTTCGCCTGGCTCAAGGTCTACGTAATCTGAACAATACCAACGTTTAAGGCCATCAGGGTCGTTGCCTACGAACATTTCAACCTGTATAAACTCATCCCCAACATTGGAAATATCCGCTTTTACTTCTTGATATCCATTCAAATCCCAAGGCGCATCCTTGGTTGATTTCAAGACAACTCCCGGCTCTTTAATGGTATAGCCGTTGGTAACTAGTATAAAGGTATTTTCTTCCTTGGTTTGCATGGAATAGGTAGCATCTTGCGGATGCACCATACTTTGATCAAATCCTTCTTCAAAATCAAAAAGCACCATCTCATCTTTCGTTGGTTTTTCTGCTTTTTCAGTACAAGAAACTAAGATAAGCGCACAGCTGGCCAAAAAGGTGTATACTACTATTTTCATGGTTCCAAAATTTACTTAGGTGTTATTTTACAAGTTGTGTTTCTAATTCTTCCAAGGATTTTCCTTTGGTTTCTGGTACTTTGGCAATGATAAATGCCAAACCGATTACGGCAAAAACGGCATAAATTAAAAAAGTGATGGTATTGCCAAAGTTTTCAAGTTCCCAGGGAAATACCAATTGTACCAAGAAAGCAACGGCAAGATTGATCAAGCCAACAAAGGAAATGGTAATACCGCGGACCCGGTTGGGAAAGAGTTCCGAAAACAAGACCCACATGCATGGACCAATGGACATGGCAAAAAAGGAAACAAAACCTAGAATACCCAACAAAATAAGCGTACCATTAATGTTAGCGGAAGCGGTGATGATGGCCGCTTCATTTTTCTTGAAGGTTTCATCACCCATGGCACCGTACATGGCTTCTTTAAAAGCGACATCATTATCAAAAGTCTGGTCGGTCAACGGAATAAGTTGTGCTGTATTGATTTCTTTGGGAAGACCGGCAATCGCATCTTCACTCAAGGAATAGGTTGCCGTTTTAAACCCATAGGCCAAAACAAAAAGACATATGGCCATGCCCAACATACCACTTACCAATAGGGGTTTTCTCCCTACTTTATCAATAATGGCCATGGCCAAAATGGTAAAGACCAAATTCACCAAGCCAACTAAAATGGCTTGTAAGAATGAGGCGTCGGTACCAATACCGGTCTGCTCAAAGATCATGGGGGCATAAAACATGACACTATTGATGCCCACCAATTGCTGAAACATGGCCACCACCAAACCAACGGTAAGCACTAAGCGCATATTCTTTTTGAAGATTTCCCGTATATGGACCTTTTCCTTTTTGCGGTCTTGTTTAATGCTTTCCAAAATGCAGTCCATTTGATAAATAGCATCTTTTTTGGTGGTAAATTTTTCCATGACTTCCAAGGCCCGGTCATTAAAACCGTTTAGGGTCAACCACCTAGGGCTACGAGGCACGGTATGGAGGCCCAAGTAGTATAGAAAGGCGGGGAGGATCTCAAGGCCCAACATCCATCGCCAGTTCCATTTGTCAATACCCAAGGATTGTACCCAGGCCAAGTCTTTTTGTCCTAGTTTTAAGATCAAGTAGTTGGTAAAGAATGCAATGGAAATCCCAACAACAATATTCAGTTGGTTAAAAGAAACCATTTGCCCCCTTTTCTCTGCGGGACTTACTTCTGCAATGTATACCGGGGCAATGATCAAGGCGGCCCCAACGGAAAAGCCACCGATCAAACGGGCGATGATCAGGACACTAAAGGATGTGGCCAAAGCAGAACCCAATGCGGATACGGCAAAGAGAACGGCGGCAAATTTTAAGACCCGCCTTCTACCATAGGTGTCACTTAAAGGCCCGGCGATAAAGGTGCCTAAGGCCGCTGTTAGGGTGATGGAGCTTACCAACCACCCCAACTGTATTTCGTTCAAGGAAAATTCCGACTCCACAAAGCTTAACGTTCCTGAAATTACAGAAGCGTCAAAGCCTAGGATAAAGCCTCCCAAGGCTACTATGGACGCAATTTTGATGATGTATTTGTTTTTATTTTCCATGCTGTGGGTATTGGTTGGTGATGTTTCGTTTACACTTAAAAAAAATAGTATTTAGTATTCGGTGTTTCTCAGTTTATTGTTGATAAGGTGCCAATTTTGACCAGTTAAAATTCACACCTGTTCCCGGGATATCAGGAGCTACTGCCCTATGGTTTTCTACTACCAGTGGGCGTTCCGTATATTCATCTATGGGAAAACTATGGACTTCCAACCAACCCGCATTGGGCTGGGCGGAGACCAAGCTTACATGCAATTCCTGCATTCCATGTGAACATGCGGGTATTTGGTATTTTGCAGCCAATCTTGCGGCTTTTAACCATCCGGTAATTCCGCCACAGTTGGAGGCATCGGGTTGGATGAACGATAGTTTTGCTTGGTCAAAAGCATATTCAAACTCATGGATGGTATGAAGGTTTTCCCCCATGGCCAACGGAAAACCGGTCCTGTCCACAATTTCTGCAAATCCTTTATAATTATCAGGAATAATGGGTTCTTCAAACCATGTAATATCGTATGGTCTAAAACCTTCAATTGCCTTGATGGCTTTATCCACATCCATGGAGTAGTTGGCATCGACCATAAAAGTAATGTCCGGTCCTATGAACTCGCGAACGGCTTTGATACGTTCCAAATCCTCTGACAGTTGCTCACGGCCAATTTTAATTTTTACGGCATTGAACCCATTGGCCAAATAGCCTTCCATGTTCTTAAGCAATTTAGGAATGGGGAATTGTAGGTCGATTCCGCCACAATAGGCTTTACAGGTATTGTCCTTTCCTCCCGTCATTTTCCAGAGTGGTTGTCCCGCTTTTTTACAGTGAATGTCCCATAGGGCAATATCTATGGTGGATATGGCAAAAGAAGCAACACCACCACGTCCTACGTAGTGAATGTGCCATTCCATAAAATCATAAATACCGTCAATATCGGTAGCATCCTTACCAATGAGTGCATGGGAAAAATCGTGCATGACCATGGCTTTAATGGCATGGCCTCCTTTTCCCCCGGTATAGGTATATCCCGTGCCCTCATAGCCGTTTTGGGTTACAAGGGTTGTTGTTACTAACTCAAAGTGGGTATGGTCACCATGTTTGGCGTCATTGAGCACCTCTGGTAAGGGAACTTTAAACAGTTTGCAATGGATACTTTTTATTGGGTCTTTCACGAGGGATGCTATGCTTTATGACGAATGTAAAAAGTCTTTTTTTCCAAGTATTGCTCAAAGCCGTATTTGCCATCTTCACCACCGGAACCACTTAATTTATAGCCATTGTGGAAACCTTGGTGTTGTTCCCCATGCCCCCTATTGATATAGATTTCGCCGTATTCCAACTCGTCGTTACATTTCATTATCGTATTCATATCGTTGGTAAATACCATAGCGGAGAGGCCGTACTCACAATCGTTGGCGTAACCTACCACTTCCTCAAAAGTCTTGAATTTCAATACCGGTAGAATAGGGCCAAAAGACTCTTCATGGACAATGGTCATCTCTTGTGTGACCCCTGTAAGTACGGTAGGTTCAAACCAGTATCCTTTTTCAAAACCGGAACCGGATACGCGTTTGCCCCCGGTGGCCAATACGGCCCCTTCTTTTAAGCTAATAGCTACCAGATGTTCCATATGTTCCAACTCGTTCTTGTTCACTTTGGGTCCCATATCCGTATCTTCTAGCATAGGGTCGCCTACTTTTAGGGCTTTGGTCTTTGCTACGAATTTTTCCATGAACGAATCGTAAATGGATTCGTGGAGGTACATCCTTTCGTTACAGGTACAGACCTGGCCGCAGTTGTCAAAACGGGAATGTAATGCTGCATCCACGGCGGCATCGATATCGGCATCCCCAAAAACAATAAAGGGTGCTTTACCGCCAAGTTCCAACTGTACATGGGTAAGATTTTGTGCTGCGTTTCGCGCAATTTGTTGCCCAACGGGGGTAGAACCGGTCATGGTCACCATTTTTGTGATGGGGTTTTCTACCAAGGTATTACCCATGGCACGTCCGGGTCCTGTAAGAATATTGATGACTCCATCCGGAATACCCACTTTTTGGGCCAAATACCCCAATTCCAAAGTGGCACATGGGGTTTCCGATGTGGGTTTGATGACAATGGTATTTCCTGCCACTAAAGCGGGTCCCAGTTTGCGACCGGCAAGTGCCAAGGGAAAATTCCATGCGGTAATCGCAACGACCACACCACGAGGTACCTTTTGAATCCAAATTTGTTCATTCTCATTGTCAGAAGGGATAATGTCCCCTTCAATACGCCGGGCCCCTTCACAGGCATATCTTATGAAAGAAGCGGTTACTGCGGTTTCCATTTTGGCTACTTTCAGTAATTTACCCTGTTCACGCACCAATAGTTCCGCAAGTCTATCCAGATTGGCATCAATCTCATCCGCCAATTTATAAAGGAGGTCAGCCCTGCTTTTTGCCGGTAATTTTTTCCAGCTTTTTTGTGCTTTGTCCGCTGCCTCCAGTGCTTGTATGGCTTCTTCCGAGGTTCCGTTCTGTACTTTGGCAATGACCTCCTCATTGGAAGGATTGATAATGTCAATGGTCTCACCGGAAGTTGAGGTCACCCATTTTCCGTTGATAAAAAGTTGGTATTCCTTTATAGCTGCCATTTGTTCGTTCTTTAATTGGCACTGCCAAAGGGTATAATACCTCTGGGCATGCCTTAAAATTAAAATCTTGTTTCTTGCAACTACCTCGTGGGCTTTCCTCGAGGCAGTTTACTTTTTTTAATAATTATCTGCCCATCCATCCACCGTCGACCAGTACGATGCTACCGTTCATATACGCTGCTGCCTCTGATGCCAAGAAGACTACCGGCCCTGCAAAATCCTCGGGTTCGCCCCATCGTCCAGATGGTATTCTCGCTAAGATAGAATCGGCACGTTCCGGATTGTTTCGTAAGGCTTCCGTATTATCGGTGCTGATATAGCCAGGTGCAATGGCATTGACATTGACGCCCTTACCGGCCCATTCGTTGGCAAAAGCCATGGTCATTTGGCCTATGGCACCCTTACTTGCAGCATAACCCGGTACCGTAATACCTCCTTGAAAGGTTAAAAGCGAAGCAGTGAATACTATCTTTCCGCTACCGCGGGAAACCATTTCCTTACCTATTTCCCTAGTAAGGATAAACTGGGCATTTTGGTTGACCTCTATAACCTTGTCCCAATACTCATCGGAATGCTCCGCTGCTGGGGCACGCAAGATGGTACCGGCATTATTGATCAAGATATCGATAACAGGAAAATCCGATTTTACCTGTGCAATAAACTGGTATAAGGCCTTACGGTCGCTAAAATCACAGGCGTAGCCTTTAAAAGTTTTGCCAAGTGCGGTTACTTCTTGCTCTACTTGGCTTCCTTGGGATTCCAACGTGGCACTTACGCCAATAATATTGGCACCCGCCTCCGCCAATCCAATGGCCATGGCCTTGCCAATCCCACGTTTACAGCCTGTTACTAGTGCTGTTTTTCCTTCAAGCTTAAATTTGTCCAATATTCCCATTTTGTGTTTACACGTTTATAATTGGCAATCCATAAGCACTTTTAGCCCATCTGGATTGTTGTCTATTTTTTCAAAAACCTGTTGTATGTTGCTCAAGGGTTGCACATCTGTAATCATTTTGGAAAAAGGCAGCGAGGAACCACTAATTAATGCAATGGCATTTTCATAATCTTCTTTTTCATAAACCCTGGCCCCTATAAGTTTTAATTCCTTCCAAAAGAATTTAAAAAGGTCAATCTCCTTTTTCTGTCCATGGATGGCTACCATTACTATTCTTCCGCGGATACCTGCAATTTCGGTCATGACATCCAACGCAGGTTGTACTCCGGCTACTTCAAAAACGACGTCCGCCAAGCGACCTTCCGTTTCCTTGTGTACATAGTCCACTAAATCTATTTTTAATGGGCTTTGCGCGTTTAAGCCCAATTCCTTGGCCTTTACGATTCTTTTTTCGTTGACTTCGGATACGATGACGTTTGCCCCTTTTTCTTGGGCAGCCAATGCCACTAATAGGCCAATAGGCCCACCACCTAATACAACGGCGGTTTCCCCTTTTTGCAGTCCGCTCATGCGTACGTCATGGACCGCAACGGATAAGGGTTCCACTAAGGCCGCCAATTTTAAATCGGTTGTTGCGGGAAGTTTGTGTAAGGTAAAGGCAGGTACGTTCCAATACTGTTGCATGGCACCGGGACTGTCTATACCAATAAATTTGAGTTCCTCGCAGATATGGTTGAACCCCTTATCCGAAGGTTTTGCCTTTCTATCGTCCAAAGGGCGGACGACGATATTTTCACCTACCTTAAAACCGGTAACCCCAGCTCCAAGGGCATCTATGGTGCCAGACATTTCATGACCTATGGTCACGGGAATATCCACTCGCTTGTCCATCATGCCATGATAGATATGGACATCGGTACCACATACGCCTACATAGGCTACTTTAATGCGTACTTCCCCTTCGGCGGGTTCGACTACCTTCCGGTCCACTACTTTAAATGTTTTATCTCCGTGATATTCTGTAGCTATCATAACGCTATTCTTGGTTTGCTTTTTCCCCAATGGCAACATGGGCGGTTTTCCTTCTTGAGGTAAACCCCAGTATGCTTTGGTAGTCATCATTATTATATATATGGGTCAATCCCCATCTAAGAATTTCCGTTGGTTCTTTCCCCGTTTCGACTGATCTATTGAGACCTATAGCGTGGGGAGGATTTTGGATTACCGCCATAATTTCAAAGTTGATACCGTCCGGTGACCATTGTAGGGTATTTTTCTCCGGGCCGTCCGTGGTAATCAAAGAGGCAATGCCATTATTGTAGGGCCATACACAAATTTCATGGCCGCTGTTACTTACGGGGTTGTAGGGAGATTTGATATAAGGTCCCAAAGGATTGTCCGCTATAGCTACCCCATGGCGTATTTGCCTTCCGCCAAAAGTGATTTCTTCGCCCATTTGTTCTCCTTTATAATAGAGGTAGAATTTTCCATTGAAGGGAAGGATACAGGGATCATGGACTTTATGACTATCAAAATCCCCTTTTTTGATGACTTTGAACCTATTGTCTTCTTCCCCTTCCCATATCCCATTATCCGCAGGACTCAATATGGGTTCCGGAAGTTTTTGCCAAGGTCCATTTGGGCTTTCTGCCCATGCCAATCCTACTTGGTTCTTTACACGGACGGTATAGGGGGATTTTACGGTTTGATAACTTAAATAGTACTTTCCGTCATGTACCATGATTTCTGCCGTAAAAACCGAGCGATCGTCATAGGCTCCTTTTTTTCCTCTGGGAACGGCAATACCTTCTTCCGTCCAAGTTATTCCATCTTTAGAAGTGGCATACCAAATATCACATCTATCCCAAGGGAATACCTTGTCATTTTCCAAGTCCCCGGCAAAACCTTGGGTTGGGCCGTAGCTTTTACTATACCAAACATAATAACTCCCGTTTACCTTAATAACGGCACTGGGATCCCTTCTTACGATGCCTTCTTCATAGGCCAAATCCCCTTTTAAGGGTGTAATAGGGTCAAACTCAATAAACCAATCGTTTGAGGTATACTTCCATTGTAATGCTCTTTTAGAGGCCGCACTAAGACAATCCTTATTGGTTATCCCAAGTTTGTCCAATTGTTCTTCTGTTATATGTTGGTCATCCATTACTATGTTTTGATTTTCATCAATCTTGGCGCAAAATGTGGAAGCAAGTATTAATCTTACTGCTAGTATTCTAATAATTCTTAAGAACACGCTAAACATTCAAATACCTAAAAAAGTAAGCCGGTTTATTAAAATGTTCTTAATTATCAACGCCACTATTTGCTATATTGACAATAATGACACAAGATACATAAATGGAGTTCCCAATAATTTGAGTGAACTGAACAAAAACTGAACAGCAGTGAATAGCTAGATTTTGTCTAGTAGGCATATGAAGGTATTTTTGACATCACTCTATTTGAATGATTCTTTGGGATATGCGTTAATTAATTGAAAAACAGGTTTTTATTTCAATGGTGATCGGTTTATTGGTCTAGGTAAGGATAAGCGGTATTGTTTCTAAATGTCAAGTTGGGTTTTTAGGCAGAATATGGGTTTTATGGATTGGATGAGGCAATTGTACAGTTGAATTAATTTGTTAATGTCTAGTTTTTGTCGAGTTAACAATTATTTAACGAGATTTCCAATTTCCTACTTTTGGAGGGTTGTGATTGGATATTTGCAAATTTAATAGGAAAGTATTTGTGAATTTATTAAATCCAGTATGAGAATGTTTAACTCAACCTATACTCATTAAAATTATGAATGAAATGAAACTGAAACTAAACAATGTAGTAAAGACGTTACTGCTTTACCTATGTTTTGGACTCACTACGGTGATGGCCCAAGAGTTGGTAAAGGGAACGGTAGTAGACAATTTAGGGATACCACTACCTGGCCTTGCGGTCATCGTTGATGGTACCTCTAGAGGTGTAACCACGGATTTGGATGGTAATTTTGAGATCCAAGCATCCAATGGGGAAGTGTTGCTATTTTCTTACATCGGTTTTAAAACCGTGAAGAGAACGATTAGCGATACATCCGCAGTTGTAAACGTAACTATGGAAGAAGATACGGAACAACTTGATGAAGTTGTTATTGTAGGTTATGGTACGTTGGAAAAAAAGGAATTAACAGGTTCCCAAGTCTCCTTAAAAGCGGATGACATCAATCAAATCCAGGCGGTTTCCTTTGAGGAAGCGTTACTTGGAAAAGCGGCGGGGGTATTGATTACCTCTTCCCAAGGTGGTCCCGGTGATGCGGCGACCATCCAAATTAGGGGTGCAACCTCCATCAACGCCAGTAGTGCACCTTTATATGTTATAGACGGTGTGGAAATCGACGGTGATGCCCAAGGTATTGGCGGTGCTGCGGAAACGGGAGCTATCTCTGCTTCTAGTCCGCTATCTTTGGTCGATCCCAACAACATTGAATCCATAGAGATTTTAAAAGATGCGAACGCCACGGCCATTTATGGTTCCAGGGGAGCCAATGGGGTAGTCATTATCAATACAAAAACCGGTAAAGGCCAAGAAAATAAATTGACTTTTGATTTTGATGCCACTACGGGAGTCCAATCAATATCCAATCAAATAGATATTTTGGGTGCCCAAGAGTTTGTTGATTTTTTCAATGAGGCTTTTCCGTGGGATCCAACCTTTACCGCAAATAGGTTTGAGCAATTGGCCTTTAGGGATAATAACGGAAATGAATTGCCTTTGGATGCTATTGGACCTGATGGTGAACGTCGTTTTGCGATCAATGATTTTAGAGGGGATGTTTTTAGACCCGGTATTTTAAATAAGTATAGCATAAGTGCCAGAACGGGCAACGACACTTCTTGGTTTAGTGCCAATATGAGTTATACCAACCAAGAAGGTATTGTTACCAATACGGATTTTGAGCGAATCCAAGCTTCTGTCAATGTAGGTGGAAACGTAAGCGATCGCTTGCAGATAGGTTTTCAGGCCAGTGGTGGTCGAAGTAATCGATCAGGTATCATTAACGCCACCCCGGACGGTGGTAACAGGGGCGCTTTTGGTGTAATTACCAATTTAGCTTTGGCCCCACCTGTTCAAGGACGTTTTGATAGCGGAAGGATTGGGGTTGGTACCAACAATATCCTTTTTGATGAAAATGGGTTTGTGACCAATGCCAATGGACGTTTTATCCTTAACCCAGTATCCCAAGTGAATGAAACCGTCAACAATGGTGAAGAGCTTTTTGGATACATCTCCACCTATTTGGATTACAAAATAGCGGACGGTCTTCGTTTTAAGTCATCACTTTCGTTTAACGCTTATCAAAACATTGGTGAGGTATACCTGCCGACCAACTTGGATTTTGGACAGCAATTGGGTATCGCCAACGTAAGTCGTTTTAGTGAGAACAGATGGCAGAACAATAACACCCTAACATTTGATAAAATATATGCTGACAAGCATAAGGTCAATGTGGTGGTCGGTACCAGTTTGTTATCCAATGAATTCAGCACATTTTCTGCTAGGGCCACCGGTTTTGAAAGTGATGATGTTAACTTGGATGATTTAAGTGTTGCTACCAACCAGTTTATAGATTCTGGCCGTGGAGAAAATGGTCTTTTAGGTTTCTTTGGCCGGGTCAACTATTCTTTTGATAGTAGGTATGTTATTAACCTAACGGCTAGAACGGACAAGTCTTCGCGATTCTTTCCTGGACCTTCCCAATGGGGATTCTTCCCATCCGCTGGTTTCACTTGGAACGTTAGTGAGGAATCCTTCTTGGAAAACTCTTCTTTCTTGAGCAATTTGAGATTAAAGGCCAGTGTAGGTCAGACGGGTAATGATAAGATTGGGGTATTTCAGTCACAGTTGGCCTTCAATGGGTCTAGATCATCTTCTTTTAGAAGTGGTAACCCCAACATTAGTGCTGCCAGTGTTAGAAACGGGAACCGGTTTAACGGCTTCTTTTTATCAAGGGTGTCCAACCCAGACCTTACTTGGGAAACAACTACCCAATATGATCTAGGTGGAGAAGTAGGCTTGTTCAATAACCGCTTGAACGTTGCGGTAGACTGGTTTAGAAAAGACACGGAGGATTTGCTTTTGGAGCGTCCAACGGCTAGTCAAGCGGGTTTTCCATTCATCCTGGAAAATGTGGGTGAAGTAAGGAATACCGGTTTTGAATTGGCCTTTAGAAGTGTCAACATAGACACCAAGAATTTTACCTGGTCTACTAATTTTAACATCAGCTTTATTGAGAACGAAGTAATTTCCTTAGGGGATGTACAGACGGAATTTTTGGTATCTGCGCCTGCAGGAACAGGGGTAAATAATGATTTTATTGTTAGGGAAGGATTGCCGTTAGGTGCCATGTTCGGTTTTGAAAGCGATGGGGTTTATCAATTTGAGGACTTTGTGGATTTTGATGGATTGACCAATGCAGAAGCGGTGGACTTGTATAGGAACGATCCCAATACCGGCAGGTTGCGACCTTTTGGTGGCGATGGTGGTGGAAATTCCTTTACGTTAAGAGAAGGTGTCCCAGCCAACGGTGGGAACAACAGACCCGGCCAACAGAAATTGGTAGACCAAAACGGTGACGGGGTGATCAACGAAGCCGACCTAGTGGTCATCGGTGATGCCAACCCAGATCATTTTGGGGGTATTACCAACTCTTTCAGGTATAAAAGTTGGGATTTCTCTTTTGGTTTGAACTGGAGATATGGTGGGGATGTTTATAACAAAAACCTGTTACCCGGATTTAATCAAAACTTGTTTACCAATAAGTATGGTATTGCAAGGGACAGATGGACGGTAAATAACCAAGACACTAGGGTGAACAGTATCCGTGGAAGGGTTTTGGAAACAGGTATTGCCAATACTTCAGATTATATAGAGGACGGTTCTTTCCTAAGGTTACAGAACGTCACTTTAGGCTACAACCTACCTAATCTGGTTACAGATAAAATAGGCTTGTCGCAATTACGTTTTTACTTTGCTGCAGATAATGTCTTTGTTTGGACCAATTATTCCGGTTATGACCCAGATGTTAGTGTAGCGGGCGGAACAAACTCGGCCTTGACACCAGCAGTAGATTTTGACGCTTATCCAAAGGCAAGAACATTCAGACTAGGTATAAAAGGAACTTTTTAAAATAACGTTATGAAAATTAAGAACAAACTTATAATGTTTATAGTGGTTTCGGCACTAGCGCTGGGAACCAACAGTTGTACGAGGGAAACTACCGAGAACAACACGACGACGGCATCTTTTGATAATTTACAGGACTTGATATCTGGGCGTACCTCCAGTATATATGCTTCGCTACGTTCCAATGCATTGTACCGTAATTCCGGTGTGGTGACCATGTGGGCCGGTGGCGGTATCGATAACTTTGGGGGTGCGGCATTCTTTGTGCCGGAATTTATTCCACTCTATACCTATAGTTATGGACCTGGTACATTGATCATTGAGCAAACGTGGACCGAGTTTTATATCGCTATAAAGCAAATCAATACGTTCATAGGTCAGATAGAAAGTTTTAATGACGTTTCTACACCAGAGGAACGTAACCCTGCCCTTGGCGAGGCACGTTTCTTACGGGCGTTGTTATACTTTGATATGGTAAAAATTTGGGGGGATATCCCTTTGGTCGTGAATACCGACCTTACCTTGGCAACCGTTCGCGAAGATGCTGAATTGGCAAATACCCCTGCTGAGGAGATATATCTGCAGATTATTGAGGATTTACAGTTTGCTGCTGAAAATGCCCCTACCCGTGTTGGTGGTAGCCAAGATATTGCTTCTAGGGAAGCGGCTCAGGTGCTTTTGGGTAAGGTGTATTTGCAAATGACTACAACCCGTGAGTATGGAGGTGTAGAAGGGGGTATTGACAGCAATGGAAGCCCTGTTAGTGTGACCGAAAGGTTTATGCAAGCTTCGACCGTGTTGGGCGAAGTAATCGATTCCGGTTCCTTTGGTTTGGTGCCAGATTATGCCGATGTGTTCTCAGCGGATAATGAAAATAACGAAGAAGTTATTTTTGCCGTAGGCTTTGATGGCCCAAACAACCAAGTAGGTAGTGACTACGGTGACTTCTTGGGTAGGGGAAATTTAAGAGACGGTGGAGGTTTTGGTGTACTTAACCTTAACATTGATTTTGCTTTTGAATACTTACGACCAGATGGTATTACCGATCCAGATGGTAGCGGTGCTACTATTGGACCAGACAACCTTTTATTGGCTGTTGATCCAACCATTATTGACGCTCCTGGACAACGTTTCTCCATACCGGCCAGTCTTTTGGGACCTAATAACTTTGTAGCTGATGAACGATGGGACAACAATGTGACCACCCGGGATTTCTTTGGTTTGGCACCCGCTGCTAGGGGAGAAGTGGTTCTTGATCCCTTAACCGAATTTAATTTGAACAATGCCTCTTGGTTTAACTGGAGTCCGTTGAAATATGTAAAGCCTTTCCCTAACCCTAATGAAAATGGGGATGGACTTATTGATTTTCCATATTTACGCTATGCAGATGTACTGTTGATGCAGGCTGAGGCTTACAACGCCCTTGGCAGAACAGAGGATGCCCGTACCTTGGTAAACCAGGTGATAGAGCGATCTATAAAACCGAGTGTCTTAGCAGAAGTGCCGGAATTCTCCGATCCAAATGATGCAAGTACCAGAATAGAGTACTTGTCGCCAACGGTAGATGATGTAGGAACACCAGATGGAATCCTTACAGCCGCAGTAGCCAATAACTTAGTGCCTACGGATCCTAACGATTATCTAATTCCGGCCGGACTCTCCCAAGCGGAGATGTTGGACGCCATTTTATTGGAACGCAACAAGGAACTGTGCTATGAAGGAAAACGTAAGGATGATTTGATCAGGACTGCTAAGTTGGAAGAGGTTGTAAGCAATTTGCACCAGAATTCTTCCAATCCCGGATTGAGTCCACAAATACCAGTAATGCAGAATTTCAATTTGACACTGCATACGCACTGGCCTATACCGCAAAGAGAAATTTCACTAAACCCTAACTTACAACAAAACTGTGCCTATGGTTCTTCGGCGGCAGGATGTTTTGATTTTGAATAAGATAAATTATGAAAAAAAATATAGCATACATTTTTAGTTTAGTTGTATCGGGCATGTTTTTCTTATCATGTGAGGATACCTTGGATACTACAGCGAGACCTTTGGACGAGATTACCAGAATTTTGGTAACCTTGCAAAATGAGCAGACGAGCGACCCAAACGATAATTCTGGTTTAGCACCACCGTTTGGTACATTTGTAGACCTCCCTGTTACATTCGCTTCCACTACGCCAGATAATCAAGTCGTTGAAAGGGTTTGGGAGATTCCACAGCCTCAGTCGGCCTCATCACTGGATTTTGAGGAGATTGCTGAAATGGGACCCGTTACAAGGAGTTTCAATAGACCTAATAATACAGGCTTGACTGCCGAGCAGTTCGGTTTTCCAATTATTCTTACGGAAACCCTAAACAGTGGGGAAATCAGGAGAACGGAAACGCAAGTCCAAGTAAGGTCAAATTTATCTGCAGTCATTATTGCCCCAGGCATTGCTTCAATCAATGAGGCTACGCCGGTAAGGGCAGGTGATGCAGCCTCATTAGGACTGGAGGTGACGGATTTAGCGGTTCCAGGACAAGTTATTTTTGAATGGGATTTTGGCAATGGGGTCATTGCTACACCAGATGGACCATCAAGCACGTTTGAGACAACGGACATCAACCAAACCTTCAATGTGGTATTTGATACGGTCACTCCAGATGGGGCAGATGGAGAAGCGGTAACCTTGACGGTCACACGTGAGTTTCCTTCCCAGTCCTCTTCAACTGTGGTAAGACGAATTATTGTGGTTGATGGTTTAACGCCAAGCCGAGGGGAAGGACGTGATGCCATTAAATTGTCGGCAATGGGGAATTCCATCATAGTAGGATACGAACAGGCAATTGGCGATGTTTCTGTAATATCTGCAACAGATTTTCAATTGTTTATCGATGTTGCGGAAGTAACGGATGCAAGCGCAGCTGATTCCATTGGTGCAATCTCCGTTACCGACGTGCAGATAGATCCCAATGATCCAAACAACCTTTTGTTATCATTATCAGGTAATGTACCTTCAGTCCTTATGGACAATGTTCTGATAAGTTTTTCAGGAAGGGGATTACAATCCCAGCAAGGGGAAAGTATCGTACCATTTTTAGAGTCCAACGTTTTCCCTACGGGAACCAATCTCTTGGGCGACGCTGCTACATTTGAGAATACGGGATCCTGGTCCGGTGGTGGTTTCTTTTGGCCAAACCCAGCGGATACCCCAGAACTTGAATTTAGTATGGATCAAAGTTTTGATGGAACGACCAGTATGCTTTTCAATTCCAATAGTTTTAATCTTGCCGATTTTGCAAATAACTTTGGAATTGGATCGAATATTGTTGAAAATGGTTTGGGCGTGCTGCCGGCTACAGAACCAGAAGGAGAGTATGTTTTGTCCATGTGGGTTTATGTAGAGAGTGCTACAGCCGGTACTGCCGTAGATTTCTTCTTATTGGATTTTGCCGCTTTTACTACAGGATCCCAAACAACCAATTTACCGGTAGGAGAGTGGGTATTGGTACAAGGGACCAGAAATATTAATATTGGAGGGGATATTCGTGCATTGATAAGAGTAGTCAATGCTACTGATGGAACTTCTGGTCAAGGAAGGATATTTGTTGATCAGGCTTCCATTAGGGTTGTTGATGACGGTAGATAAATACTAGAATTCACACTTGCTAAAGGGCCCACAATTTGTGGGCCTTTTTTGGTTTTTATCTGTCCTGTGATTAGATCGGTTAATCATTAAACGTCATCTTGTTTTAGTATGGGAAACTCTGGCTATCATGTAGGTTTTGCGATTGTGAAACATTCCCGCTCTGCGAAGTTTCCAACTTCGTACCGTTTTGAGGAAGAAATAGGGAGACATACGTTTTACCACAAGATATAATCTTGCGGTAGCTCAAAAAAGGTAGGCGGGAACTCATCCGTCATTGTGCTTCGTTCATGCTAACTCCCCCGCTCGTGCTAGAATGTCTACACAAGAGTGAGCGCTACCGCGAGTTTCCAAACTCGTGGCGTACCGAGTAAGCAATAAGATTTAAGGAAGCCACGGCTATCCCTCGCTGTTTTACAAATCCTTTCGTGTGGCATTGCCAAACGTTTTACCACAAGATGCGATCTTGCGGTAGCCCAAAAAAGGTAGGTGGGAACTCATCCGTCATTGTGCTCCGTTCATGCCAACTCCCTGCTACCGCTCGCCTGCCTGTCGGCAGACAGGTTTGCAACGATGGCGGGTATGAGGAACCGTAAATTCATAGAAGATGTGCTGGTTGGCAATTGCAACATTTCATTTTATGCTAAAAACTCCTCTCATTTTTCCAAGAAGATTCTGTCCGTCTCTGTCGGGAAGAAAGGGGAGTTCTCACCCAGTTTTAAGAAAACCTGAGCTATAAAGAAGCAATAAAATCCTCCAAATTGGAACTGCGTTCCAATCCTAATTTCTTTCGAAGCCGATAACGGGTCGTATGCACGGATTCTACGGAAATCCCTAAAAGACGGGACATGTCCTTACTGGAAAAATTCAGCTTGATCAATGCGCAGATCTTGTGGTCACTCTGGCTGAGTTTGGGATACTTTTTGGTAAGCTTTTGATAAAACTTTTCATTGACGGCGGTAAATCGCAATTTAAATTCTTCCCAATTGTTATTGTTGCTAATGGAGATGGTCCGTAAGATTTTGTTCATTTCAGAAACCTTCATATTTTCCCCACCACCCCTAAGTTTTGTTTTCAGTTCCTTTAAGAATTCGTCTTTTTCTACCAATTGCAACGCAGAGGCAGCCAGTTCCTTATTCTTGAGTTCCAATAGCTCATTGGCTTTCTGTATTTCCAACTCCTTGTTCCTCCGTATAAGTTCCTTTTCGACCCTATGTTTGTTCTGCAGGTTTTTAAAGAAGATGAACCCTACGGAAAGAATAAAAATAATGATGACGGAAAGGATGACACGCTGCAAAAAGGAAATCTCCTCTTCCTGTTCCAATTGCTCCACCCGCTGTTTTTGGATGAGTGCCTCTTGTGCCTGCTTCTCCAAACGGAACTCATCCTTTATTTCCAATAAAGACCTATTGTTGGTACTGCGGCTATCAAAAAATTTCGCGTCCAGGTCCTTGGCAGTTTTTTGGTTGGCAAAGGCTTCTTGGTAGTTTCCTTTTTTTAAATAAAGATTGGCCAAACGTTCATAAATAAGTGGGGTAAAATCAATATGCCCTTGGTAATTGGAGGAGACTCCCAAGGCTTTCTGATAGTAGTTTTCACTCTGGTCCAAGGCATTTGTATTCTGAAGGATATCCCCCCAGTACGTATAAATAAGCACCAGATAAGAAGGTCTATGTGCTTTATACCAGGCTTCAATAGATTCCATGGTTTCCAAAGCCTCCTTATTCTGACCTTTTTGGGACAAGATGACGGCTTTTTCAAAATTGAGCTGTGCCATAGGGACTTGGCTTGGGACTTCTTTGTAATACAGCAGACAGCTATCCAAATACTTTTCGGCCATTTCAGGTCGGTTCAACTCTCGGTAGGTGCTTAAAAAAGTACTGTAATTTTCGACCAGATAGGCCTGGTCCATGTTACCTTCTGCGACCCTCATTTTTGTCAAGGCCAAAGAATTCTGCAAGTACTTAAAGGATTCATCCACTTTTTTATAGAAACTATAAAACCTTCCCAAACGCATAGAGATATGGATGTTGAGGGAATCGTTATCCATTTCATCGGCAATGCGAAGTGATTTCCAGAAAGCATCGTAAGAATTTGCATAGTCAGCACTATGCCCATACACATCTGCCATATGCAAAAGTGCGGTAATACTTTTAAGGGAATCGCCATGCTTTAAATAAGCGGCCTGTGCTTCTTTTAAGGTGGCAATGGCCATTTTGGGGTCGTCATATTTTATCGCCTTGGTGGGCGAGAAAAATGCGGAAAGATCAAAATCCTGAGAAGGGGAATCTTGGGCATTGCTTAAAAGAACCCCGAATAAAATAAGGGGCAGTAGTTTTAGTTTCAGTTTAGAATCCATAATTGGACGGCAATTTTTTGGTGTTCAAGAGATAGTTGGGTAGTATGTCCAGAACCCACAAATTTGTTGGTATGCTAATTTTAAAGATTAAAAATACCTAAAAATTGAAACTTGATAGGGAAAGGGATCCTAAAATTTAAATTTTACAAAATTCTGTGATTTTTCTGACAATCCGTTTGACCCGTATTATGCATTGGAACTTTATAATGAGATTTGAAAGCGTACTAAAAGCTGACATTTTCCAAGCTTACCCATAGCACCGTTATGGTTACCCTTGAAAATGGAGTAGAACGGTAGCTTTTGCAACGATTTTAAGGCGTAATAGATTTTCTAATGCATACTAGAGGTTTAAGGAAAAAGCAAACACAAAAAAACCCTACCGTCCAAGTGGGCGATAGGGTATAACTAAACTAAAAACTAACTCAAACTACATAGCTCCTCTATGAGTTAAACCGTAAATCAAGTGGCAGTTATCATACCACTATCCTAACAAACATAAAACAAAGATACCTCATAGTTTTAGCGGTACTAGCGAGTCCTACTCGATATAAACTAGACAAGCTAAAAGGATTTTTTAAAAAACGAAGATGAGGTGTTGCACCAGCCTTAAAAACTAGGGAGTTTTGGTTCTAAAAAAGAAGGGGTGCCCCTGCCGTTACTGTGGGTGTTATACCATTGTATAGTTTTTGTTCAGCTATTTAAAAAGGGAATGCCCCAATAATTTAGAACTTTGTCCAGTAATAGATTAACTAAACCATTTAATGTGAAAAAAGTCATCACTTTTGGAGAGATAATGCTGCGTCTGGCGCCTCCAGGATTTTTAAGATTTTCCCAAACCACTAGTTTTGATGTTATTTATGGCGGTGGGGAATCCAATGTTGCGGTTTCCTTGGCCAACTACGGTATTCCGGTGGAATTCGTGACCCGACTGCCAAAAAATGATATTGGAGATTGTGCCTTAATGGAAATGCGCAAAAGGGGTGTTGGCACACAACATATTGCTTATGGCGGCGATCGTTTGGGCATCTATTTTTTGGAAACCGGAGCCGTTTCCCGCGGCAGTAAAGTGGTTTATGACCGTGCACATTCCGCCATGTCCGAAATTGAAGCTGGAATGATCGATTGGGAAACCATCTTTAAAGAGGCTTCTTGGTTCCATTGGACGGGGATTACCCCTGCCATATCCCAAGGTGCGGCGGACGCTTGTTTAGAAGCGGTAAAGGTGGCCAGTGCCATGGGAATTCCTATTTCTACGGACCTAAATTATAGGGCCAAATTGTGGAACTACGGCGGTGACCGGGAAGCCATAATGACGGAACTTACGGCCTATTGTGATATCATCTTGGGGAATGAGGAGGATGCGGAAAAGCATTTTGGAATCCACCCAGAAGGGCTAGATGTCCACAAAGCAGGAGAAGAGGTCAAGGCTGAAGCCTTTTTGTCCGTTTGTAAGCAGATGATGCAGAAGTTCCCCAAAGCAAAGAAAGTAATTACCACATTACGGGGTTCTATTTCCGCCTCCCACAATACATGGGCGGGGGTTCTTTATGATGGCAAAAAGATGTACGATACCCGTCAGTATCAAATCACGGATATTGTGGACCGTGTTGGCGGTGGGGATTCCTTTATGGGTGGTTTGATCTACGGGTTGCTTACCTATCCAGAAGACGATCAAAATGCTTTGGACTTTGCGGTGGCCGCATCCTGTTTAAAGCATACCATAAAAGGTGATGCCAATTTAGTAACGGTTGCCGAAGTGGAGAAACTCATGTCCGGGGATGCTTCCGGTAGGGTAGCACGTTAATTGATTTTCGTATTTTTAATAAGAACCTTAGGTGCCGGTTATGAAAGAATATGGCATCGGAACAAAATAGTATGGCAAAATACAGCAGATTGGAAGTGGTACAAGCAATGAAGAATACGGGCATGGTCCCTTTATTCTATCATGCCGATGTTGCCCTTGGTAAAAAAGTGTTGAAAGCATGTTACGATGGTGGTGCCCGATTGCTAGAGTTCACGGCGAGGGGCGATTTTGCCTATGAGGTTTTTGCCGAATTGAATAAATATGCCCTAAAGGAATTACCAGGAATGATCATGGGTGTAGGTTCTATTACCGATGCCGGGGCCGCTTCCCTATTTATGCAGATGGGTGCCAATTTTATAGTAACCCCTTCCCTACGTGTAGATATCGCTAAAGTCTGCAACCGAAGAAAAGTACTCTGGTCGCCCGGTTGCGGTTCCTTAACGGAGATAAACAATGCCGAGGAATTGGGATGCGAAGTGGTAAAACTGTTTCCTGGGTCTACCTACGGACCAGACTTTGTAAAAGCGATCAAAGGGCCACAACCTTGGACCAGCATTATGCCTACCGGTGGGGTAAGCACGGAAGAAGCCAATCTCAAAGCGTGGTTTGATGCCGGGGTAACCTGCGTGGGTATGGGATCCAAACTAATATCCAAATCCATCTTGGAACATAAGGACTATAAAGGACTGGAAATAAAGGTTGCCGAAACGCTAAAACGCATCGCTTCCCTTAAAAAATAATGATGATGGTATGGTAGGACGGTCTGGATATTTTAACTTTAGAATCCTATCCAATCCATTAGTGAAAAAGGCCCACAATATTTGTTTTTCTATTTTCCTCTCACTTTTGCTGTTGGGATGTGCTACCAAAAAAGAACCCGAATTTTTGCTTCGCGCCAGTCTTTTGGTGGGTGAGGACCATACTTGGTATAAAGCCTTTCAATATTTTGGGAAGCTGCTGGAGGAACGCAGCGAAGGCCGTATTGTTTTACAGAGTTATCATTCCGAACAGCTGGCCAAGGAAATTGAGGCCATCCGAATGATACAAGCTGGGGTCATTGATATGACCACCACAAGTTCACTCTTAAGCAACTGGACGGAAATCATGGTGTTTTGTGAAATGCCGTTCTTGCTCAAAAACCCCAATGAAGTGGAAGCCTTGGTCTCCGGACCTTTGGGGGAGCGCATAAAGAAAGAGATGCTGGAAAAAACCGGACTTAAACCCTTGGGCTACTTTCAGGCTGGGGCACGGCATCTAACTTCAAACAGGCCCATAACAAGTCCTGAGGAGTTGGACGGTCTTATTTTACGCGTACCCAACGTGCCTTCTTTTGTGACCGCTTGGGAAGCTTTGGGAGCCAAGACCACGCCCATGGCCTTTTCAGAAGTATTTACCTCTCTACAGCAGGGGACCATAGAAGCACAAGAAAACCCCTTGGCCCTAATCAAAGTTTCCGGTTTTTATGAAGTACAGAAATATGTTAATCTTACTGGGCATGTGGTAAGTTGGACCTATCCGGTTATTGGGGAAAAGCAGTTTGAAAGGTTTTCGGAAGATTTAAAGGCGATTTTCTTGGAAGCGGCAAAGGATATGCAAGCCTATGAAAGACAACTGTTCTTGGAAAACGAGCAGCAGATAAAAGAAGAATTGGAAGCTTTGGGGATGACCTTTGTAGCGGTAGACAATGCCGCTTTTGTAGAAAAATGCGGTGATGCCATTTATCAAACCTTATCCCCAGAGATGAAAGAAGTATATACCTCCGTAGTAACCGAAGGCCAATGATAAGATTGAACTCAAGGCTATTTGGATTGAAGCGAAAATTAGATATTTTTTGTCCTGTTGAAGACTTTTTTGAGTTGCATAGCTGGGCTACGGAAAGAAAAAAAGGTGAAAACAGGTTTAAAAAGAGCAATTTTTTTAGCCAATTGAAAAAGTCTTAATGAGTTCACTACAAAAAAAGTTAGGCACGTTGTTAAAATGGGGGACTTTGCTAAGTACCTTGGGGTTTGTAGGATGCACCCTTATCCAAATCTATGCCCGTTTTTTTCTGGACCAAGCCCCGTCATGGACAGAGGAAGCGGCACGTCTTTGCTTTGTTTTTGCCGTGGGTTGTGCTGCCGGTATTGCCCTAAAAGGCAATTATTACGTGCATTTTGATTTTTTATACGACAAATTGGGAAGTGTTTGGAAAAAACGGGTACTGCTCTTGGTGGATGCCCTTACCTTTTTATTGTTTCTATGTTTTTCCATATATAGTGTACTTTTTGTGGTCGCGGGATGGGCAGAAAAATCGCCAAGCCTTAAATTTCCCATGGCCATTGCTTTTATGGGTGTGGCTTTTTTAGGGTTTTCCATCACCTTCTTTTCCTTGGTTCGCTTAATGAAGCATTTTAACCCTAAATCCCAAGCCGTATGATTTGGGTGTTGCTAGCGGTATTTGTGTTGTGTTTGCTGATGCGATTTCCCATTGCGTTTTCCTTAGGTCTTTCTTGTTTGGTTTTTCTCTTGTTTAAAGGGATTCCCTTGGTAGTGATCCCCATGAAAATGTATTCTGGAATCGATGTTTTTGTGCTCCTCAGCATCCCAGGTTTTATCATTGCCGGAAATCTAATGAACCATGGTGGGCTTACTGAAAAGATAATAGGGTTTTGTAACCAAGGTATAGGTCATATTAGGGGGGGATTGGCCTTGGCCAATATTGCGGCCTCCATGCTATTTGCCGGAATTTCGGGCACCGCCATTTCCGATACGGCCAGTATTGGGTCAGTGATGATTCCAGCCATGAAAAAGGAAGGCTATGATGCCGATTTTTCATGTGCCGTTACTGCCTCTTCTTCTACGGTTGGACCCATTATACCTCCTAGTGTCCCTATGATTATAGCGGCTACCTTAAGCGGACTTTCCGTAGGGAAATTGTTTTTGGCAGGAGCTATCCCAGGGTTACTTTTAGGATTGAGCTTAATGGGGGTTGCCTATGCTATTGCCATCAAAAAGCGATATCCCAAACACAAGCGCAGTTCGCTGAAACGGCTTTTAAGAAGTTTTTTGGATACGTTCTGGTCCTTGCTCATGACCTTTATTATCCTCTTTGGTATCATTGGGGGTATTTTCACCCCTACGGAGGCTTCTATTATTGCTGTGGTTTACGCCTTTATCATCGGTGCTTTTGTCTATAAAAAATTGGATGTAAAAAAGACTATGGTCATTGTTTTGGATGCCATGAAAACTTCGGCCTCCTTGATGGTGCTTATTGGTTTTGCCAATCTCTTTGGTTGGATTCTTATCACGGAACAACTTCCCCAGACCGTTTCTAGCGGTATTCTCAATTTTTCTGAGGATAAATATGTGGTATTGCTCCTGATCAACCTGTTACTCATACTAGTAGGGACCTTTATGGAAACCTTGGCGGCCTTATTGATTCTATTTCCCATTCTTTTAAAAGTAGCCTTGGCCGTGGATATTGATCCTATCCATTTTGGGGTGATTGCCTTATTGAATTTAATGATCGGATTGACCACACCACCCTTGGGCATTTGCTTGTTTGTCTCAGCCAGTATAGGTAAGGTTTCCATAGGAAAAGTAAGCAAAGCGGGATTGCCTTTTCTACTGGTAAGCCTATTGGTACTGGTTTTGGTAACGCTTTTTCCGGCCTTGTCGCTTTGGTTGCCCGAGCTTTTTTTGGACTAACAAAAAAGGCACCTGTGAGGATGCCTTTATGTGTTTAAGTGAAACTCGGTTTTAGAAGTCTATACCGCTCTGTTCTTGTTCCGTGGTTCACCCTTTATTGGCTGGATACGGGTTTAAAGATACGTATCCAATCCACCAGAAAGGTATTGTTGGCCTCGTTGGCCAATTCGTTATCCGTTGGCGTATTCAATTCAAAACCGGGCTGGGGGTTAGAGCGCCACTCGTGATCTTCTGCATCAATAATAATATCCATTTCTTTACTAAGTCCTGTACGGGTATCATTGGAAGTATCGCCGGGATTCACCGAATTGGTATGAAAAACAGGATCTATTTGGTCCCTACCGGAAACCGTGCGGACCAACTGCCCGTCAATATAATATTCCAAATGCCAAGGATCCCTCCAATACACGCCATAGGTATGGAATTCTTCCCGCCACAGCGTGCCATCCCTATACCAAGCACCACTATCTGAGGGTTGCCAGTCCGTGAACGGTTGGCGTATAAAAACATGATGGCTCACATGGATGCGTTCCGCGAACCAAGAATGATCGGGATTGGAAGCACTTTCTGAAAAGCTGGCACCATAGGCTTCCAGGAAATCGATTTCTTGGGTATCATCAGGGCTCAACAACCATGCGGCATTGGCTAGCACGGAATTCATGAGTTTTGCCCGGGTCTCTATATACACGGGGTATTGGATTCGGGTCTTATTTGTAATAATACCCATATTTATTTTATCGGTTCCCTGTTTTTTTCTTGCCGGAATATGTAACATACCGTTGGTGACATAGGGAAAAGTGGGATCCCATTCCGTACGTCCAGGGCCTAACCACGCATTGTGGTAGCGCGGATACCAATTGGCATCAAATTCCGACCCAAGATTACCCGCTGGGGCTTCATATTCAAAATCATCGGAAAAGTCTTGGAACTCCCATTCCATGCCATTGTCCAATTGAACGGGTACGGGAAGGTTCATAAAATCGGTGGATGAAGTATCGTCACCCATACCATCGTCCATATTACCATCCATATCATCATTGGAATCACCATCCATGTCGGGATCATCTTCAGCCTCCCCATCAGAATCTTCGTCCGTAGGAGTGTCGGATTGCGATACAGGATCCTCGGTGACCGTTGTATCACTGGAGCAAGAGGCTACCACTAATCCCAAAAAAGTAAAAAGTAGGGCAATGTTAAAAATTTTCATTTCAGCAATTTAAATTAATATACAATTTTCATTCGGTTTTTTGATAATAACGGGATTTTCTACCAATTGGTAAAAGACCCATCCTTTTTTTGTAGCCTTGGGACCTCCACGATTTGAAATTCCTGTGAAGTAGCCAATGCTTCATTAAATTCTATCCCCAAACCTGGCGTCTCCGGCACTTTGTATCGAGCACCTTCCATTGTAGGCTGTTCTGGATAGTAACGTCTATCGTTTGTCCCATATTGCTCCGCTGGGGTATTGATTTCCTCCAACCAAGCAAAATTGGGGGTAGCTGCGGCCAAATGCAAGCTGGCTGCTGTGCATATAGGTCCTAGCGGATTATGGGGCATTAAATCGATATAATGGGTCTCTGCCATGGCAGCCACCTTCATGCTTTCCGTAAGCCCACCGACATTACAAACATCAAGTCGGGCAAATTGGGTAATATTTTTCTCCAAAAAAGGTTGGAACTGCCATTTGCTGGCAAATTCCTCACCTAGGGCAAAAGGAACGTTTATGTGCTTTCTTAAGGCTTCATAGGCCTTAGGAGACTCATCTCTAATAGGTTCTTCAATAAAATCCAAAGTCCCTTGGGGCATTTTGTGGATAAAAGAAACCGTTTCCGCTAGGGACAGCCGGCTATGGTAATCGATACCAATGACCGTATGACTGCCTACTTCTTTCCGTAAATCGGTAACCCAATCCGCCATCGTAGCAATGGATTCCCTAGGTTCAAAAATGCCAATTTCATCCGTAGTCCCATAATCCGCAGGAGCTAATCGTATTACGTTCCATCCCGCATCCAAAAGGGTTTTGGCTTTGCTTAAAAGTTCTTCATAAGTTGAAAAACGAAGGGATGCAAAACAGGGCACAAAATCCCTTTGTTTGCCACCTAGCAATTCGTAAACGGGCACTTGCAACGCTTTTCCCTTGATATCATATAAAGCGATATCTATGGCGGAAATTGCAGCGGTCAGCACGCGACCCCCTTCAAAATACTGACTTCGGTAAAGTTCCTGCCAAATAGCCCCTATTTGCATAGGATCCCTTCCCAACAATAAGGGTTCGTAATGTTGGATAGCACCAACAACGGCCAATTCACGGGTAGTAAGTCCAGATGCTCCCCAACCGTAAATACCGGATGTGGTTTCAATCTTGACCACCAACTGGCAGCCATTGCCAATGTTGATTGGGAAACATTTTATTGCACTAATCTTCATGTGGGGCAGTTACTGGTTTAAAGATACCCCTAGAAGTTGTGACGGCTCCAAAAACCAACTGCACAAAAACTAAACATCTTTATAATTCCGCAAATAATGTGGGTCTGGTCTTACAACTAAAGTAGACCTTTAGACAGATTTTATGAATTCCTAAAAAATTGATAGAAGCTATGTGTTTGGGAAAATGCAAACTTTTAATATGGATTACCTTGACCTTTAGCGGTTTTGTAGGGGCGCAAGACGGTTTCCCGTTCACCTTGCCCAAGGAAAAACCAAACCGGGAAATGAGTGCTGCCATGGAGCGCAATTATGATAATTATCCGGCATCACGTCCAGAGGATAATGAGTTGTTTTCCTTGTTCAAATATTCAAAACTCAAAGGCTTTGAGTATCATAACAATGATGGTACGGTTTCTAGGCGCGACCCTTCCAAAATTATTTATGTCGAAGGCAAATATTATGTGTGGTATACGTACAGAAATACGGTAACACCCCCTATGGGAGCAGAAAAGAGTAATGATACTGTTCCATCCAGTGATTGGGATTTGGCTGAAATTTGGTACGCAACCAGCAAGGACGGCTTTACTTGGGAAGAACAAGGACCTGCTATTAAAAGACCCGCCAAGCCCGCCGTAGGATGGCGTTCTGTTTCTACGCCCGACATCTTGGTTTGGGAGAACAAGTATTATCTGTATTATCAAGGGTTTCTGGAAGCTAGTGGCAAACGTGGGGATGATTGTCCCGTGACCGTATCCTATGCCAGTAGTCCGGACGGACCATGGGTGTCCCATAATAAAGTGGTCGTCGGCAATGGTGCAAAAGGGGATTGGGACCAATTCTCCATCCATGATCCCTATCCATTAGTATATAAAGACAAAGTATACCTGTATTATAAATCTGATTTTGATGGCAACCCAAAGTTGGTTAGAATGCAAGGATTGGCTATAGCGAACCATCCTTTTGGGCCCTTTGAAAAACATCCTTTGAACCCAGTATTGAACTCCGGGCATGAGACCACCCTTTTTCCTTTTAAGGAAGGCATAGCAGCTTTGGTCATAAAAGACGGTAACGAACATTTTACCATACAATACGCGCCGGACGGTGTTAATTTTGACATTGCCTCCATAACATCGGTAATGCCTATTGCAGGCGGTCCGTTTATTGCCGATGCGTTTACGAATACCAAAGAGGGAAGGGGAATAACTTGGGGGCTCTGCCATAGCCTTAATGCAGGGTCACCCGGAAAAGATTTCGCCCAGCTGTTGCGCTTTGATTGTGATCTTAGCTTGGATATCGACGATAAGGAAATGAAAAACCATTCCTATTACAATAGCTATGGTCCAGCATTTTTTTTAATGCACCCATTGTCCAATACCCAGAAAAAACGTTTACAAACAAATCAAAATTAAGCTTTCAACATCACACCTATGACGACAACGACCAAATCAAAACCTACCAAAAAGCGGTATACCATGCTGTTTTATGTATTCATTACAGTTGTCATCAATTATTTGGATCGTAGTAACATTTCCATTGCGGCGGGGGCTATTGGTGGGGATTTGGATTTGAGCACAGTGCAATTGGGCTTGTTGTTTTCCGCTTTTGCATGGACGTATTCCGCATTGCAAATTCCCGGAGGCGTCTTAACGGATTATGTTAAGCCACGTATCCTGTATCCTGTTATTCTTTCGCTTTGGTCCCTAGCTACTTTAGTCCAGGGGTTTGTGGGTTCTTTAGCGGCGTTGATAGGTTGCCGTGCAGCTATTGGGGCTTTTGAGGCCCCTTCCTATCCCATAAACAATAAAATTGTGACAAGTTGGTTTCCAGAGAAGGAGCGTGCCAGTGCCATTGCCGTGTATACATCCGGACAGTTCATTGGATTGGCCTTTTTGACCCCTGTACTGGTGCTCATTCAAAGTTATGTGGGTTGGCGAGGATTGTTCATTGTTTCTGGAATGGTAGGAATCCTTTGGGCGATTATTTGGTATGAAGGATATCGGGACCCCGGCAAACATGAAAAAGCCAACCAAGCGGAACTGGATTATATTTCCGATGGGGGAGGCCTAGTGGAAGACGCGACCCAAAAGAAAGTGAAGAAGGAATTTTCTTGGGAAGCACTCTTACAGGCGTTTTCATACCGTAAATTATGGGGAATTTATATAGGGCAATTTTGTTTGGGTTCCTTGTTCATTTTTTTCTTGACCTGGTTTCCTACCTATTTGGTGAACTATAGGGGATTGGATTTTATACAGTCGGGATTTTTGGCATCCCTACCTTTTTTGGCTGCCTTTGTCGGCGTTTTATTATCCGGCTTTACCTCGGATTTTTTGGTGAGAAAAGGATGGTCCAATGAGTTGGCCCGCAAAGCCCCCATTTTAGTGGGTATGCTATTGTCCATGGCCATTATTGGTGCCAATTACACGAACAATACGACACTCATCATTTTTTGTCTTTCCGTTGCTTTTTTTGGCAACGGTCTAGCATCCATTGGCTGGGTATTTGTCTCCTTATTGGCCCCTAAAAACCTGATTGGTCTCATTGGGGGTGTTTTCAATTTTATTGGTGGGCTTTCTGCGGCGGCAACCCCTATTATTATTGGATTTTTGGTGGAAGATGGCAATTTTGAGCCTGCCCTGTTTTACATTGGGGCGTTGGCATTCGTAGGTTTTTGTAGTTACCTCTTTTTAATAGGTAAGGTACAGCGCATTGAACCAAAAAAACGGCAACTATCGTGATTGCGGCAACCCATATGATAAGTTGCGATTGGGGGACCAGTAATTTTAGACTGTACTTGGTAGAAAAGGCATCCTTATGCATACGCGAAACCTTGGAAAGACCTTGGGGTATTGCCACTACGTATGCCATGTGGAAAGAAGAAAAGCCAGCACCCGATCAAACCGATTATTTTAGAGCCGTTCTGGCCAAAGGTATTGCGGCTTTGGCCCAAAAAAGCGGTTTGGACTTAGATGGGATTATTGTAGTGGCTTCAGGGATGGTTTCTTCCAGTATTGGGATGTTGGAAATTCCATACACGGAACTTCCTTTGGCCATCCATACGCCCAAGCTTGATCATATTTTTTTGGAAGCATCCAATAGCTTTTCAAACCCCGTTTGTATCGTTGGTGGTCTAAAAACGGAAACGGATGTGATGCGGGGCGAAGAAATACAACTTTTAGGCTTGGCGGATGTGCTTCCAAAAAATGCATATTGCATCCTTCCGGGAACACATTCCAAACATATTACGATTGAAAATGGGACGGTGAACCAGTTTAAGACCTATATGACCGGGGAAGTTTTTGGTTTGATGAAAAACCAGAGCGTTTTAAAAAGTTCAATGTGCAATGCCTCCCCTTCGGTTGTTCCAAATACTAACTTTTCAAAGGGCGTGGAAAAGGCGTTAACGGGCAATCTATTGCACCATTTTTTTCGGGTACGGACATTGGATTTATTACAAAATCAAGGGCATGAAGAGAATCAAGCATATTTAAGCGGGCTACTGATCGGAACGGAATTGAGATCCTTACATACTAATGGGCAGCCCCTGGTCCTTATGGGAGATTCAAAATTACTGGAGCTTTATAAAAGTGCTTTGGATACCATAGATTCAACATTGATGGTCCAAACGGTGACGGCCAAAGTCATGGACAAAGCGGTTCCCAAAGCACACGCAGCACTAATACATCAAACCAATAAAAAGATATGACGGCATTTTCTGAATCCTTGTTTACAAGAGTTCCCGTGGTGGGTATTTTACGGGGGTATAGCAAAGAACAGGTACTTAAAATTGTAAAAATTTATGCGGCAACGGGCTATACCAATATTGAAATTACCATGAACACCCCCAATGTTTTGGAGATTATCGCTGAGGTTTCCAAACAGTTTTCCGGGAGATTGAATATTGGTGCGGGAACGGTCACTACCATAAAAGAAGTAGGTTTGGTACATAAGGCAGGTGCGCAATTTATGGTATCGCCTGTGGTGGATGAAAATGTAATTGCCCATTGTGTTGCTAAAGGGCTCCCTATTTTTCCGGGAGCGTATTCGCCCACCGAAATCTTTAAGGCCGCTAAAGCTGGCGCCAGGATGGTCAAGGTATTTCCGGCAAGCACTTTGGGCCCCAAATATATCAAGGATGTGTTGGCTCCTTTGGACCATTTAGAACTGATGCCCACAGGTGGGGTTACCACAATCAATGTCCCCGAATATATTGATGCAGGGGCCAAAGCCTTTGGAATGGGTGGTTTTTTGTTCAAGGATGAATTGATTAAAAAGGAGGATTGGAATGGTTTGGAACAGCATTTATTGGAGTTCAAACAGTTATTTTCGTAAGGTATGATACGAGCACTACTTGGTTTTTTGACATTGCTTTTGGTAATGGGTATTCCCCAATCTTGCACACTAAAAAAAGAACCCTATCCAACAATTGGGAAGTTAGTAGTGTTGCATCCCGATTTTTATTCCTATGTGCCCAAAGACAGTAAGATTGAGGTGTTAGCAGGTGGATTTGATTGGATTGAAGGCCCAGTTTGGTGGCCAAAGGAAGCGGCACTTGTTTTTTCCGATGTTCCGCAAAACATTGCCTATAAATGGAAGGATACCCATGGAGTCGAAGAATTTTTAAATCCAAGTGGCTATTTTGGCAATAAAGAAAACCAATCCGGGTCTAACGGAATGACATTGGACCGTAATGCACAATTAGTCTTGTGCCAAAGTGGGAACAAGACGGTTTCTCGTTTTAATGCCAAAACGCAGACCTTTGATACGCTTGCGTACCATTTTGAAGGAAAGACGTTCAATAGCCCTAACGACCTTGTGATATCTGCGGACGATCATATTTATTTTACGGATCCCAATTACGGAATGGATGCTTCTAAAAAAGAATTGGATTTTCAGGGCGTGTACCGTATTTCCCCTTCTGGAAGAGCAAGCTTGCTGACCAAAAAATGGCCCACCCCTAATGGTATAGGATTATCCCCCGATGAAAAGACCTTGTACCTGAGCAATTCTGAACCCTCTAAACTTATCGCGTATACCTTAGATGGGAATGGAAGCATTTCCCAAGAACGAATGCTATTGGATGCGGAAGAAATGGTCCGCAACAGTATTTCCAAACAAGGTTTGGACGGTATGGCAATACATAGCAGTGGGGTCATTTTTTTAGCAGGGCCGGATGGAGTGCTGCTCGTTACCCCAAAAGGAAAGCATTTAGGAACGATCACAACCCATCAAAACACTTCTAACTGTACTTTTAATGAAGATGAAACTGTACTTTATATTACCAATGATGCTACCCTATTACGGGTAGTGCTTTAGGTACTATTTAAAAGCTATGGTGCCATTCTGTTAGCGTAGCGTTCAGTTATTGTACAGTAAGATAATCCGCAGGTACGGCGGTTTTCAATAATTTCATCAAAAGACACAAACCGTTCGGTTATCAGCAAAAATACATATGCGCAATTTTTTTAAAAACCCCATGTTTCCAACCAAATGGATGCTATTTTTTGTCATAGCTTTTTCATGCTATATAAGCTCTGCCCAAAATGATATCCCCAAGAAAACGATAAAGGTTTCCACCAAAATAGTACCGGCAGAACCTTTGGAAATACCCTATGATGTGCAAGGGACTACCATAAAGCGAGTGGCCATTGACCTAAATAATTTGGACCAGTATGGAAGCTTAAGTATGTATGCCAATGGGGAGTTGTTGGCCGACAACCTAAACGTGCCTGCTTCCGGAAATCAAAGGCTGGCTGTCCTGGTCCGGTTTAAAGTACTGGGCACCATAACCTTGAAATTGGCGGTCAGGGACGCCGATATGAACATAAAGCAGTTGACTTTTGAGGATGTGGATAATGTGGATATACCCGTGTATAAGGATATCAGTATCAAAGCAGGTCTCGATAAAGTGAACTCCATCAAATACGGCGGTCCAACAATTGCCGATATGGATCAGGACGGTGACTATGATTTTATCGTCAACAACCACAACGAAGAGACCAGTAAACTCTACTGGAACAATGGTGATGGTACGGTGACCAAACATGGTAAGGACCTATCCCGTTGGTTTATGCAGGATTTGCACGGTACCGCTGCCGCAGATTATGACAATGATGGGGATTTGGACCTTATTTTGACCAAGGGTGGTGGTAATGGCAATAACCCATCCAAAGCAAGTTTTTATAAAAATGACAATTCCAATCTAATACGCTTTACGGGAGATGTTGGTATTGACCGTGGTGGTAGGGGAAGGACGGCACGCTGGTCCGATATGGACTTGGATGGGGATTTGGATTTTATGTTGATCAACGAAACCGGACTAAAAAAAGAAAAACCCCAACATTTCTTTTATGAAAATATTGGGGATGGCAGTTTTAGATTTAAGGAAGTGGTTGGCATACAGGATACCCATCAATCACGGGCATTGGTTACGGACATCAATGGGGATCACATTGACGATATCATTTTGTACGGCCCCCTATCCATATGGTTGGGGAATGGGGATTTTACTTTTACTGATGTGAGCTCCCAAGCTTTGGAAATGGTGCCGGAATACAATCAGGTTATGGCTCTTGCCGATATCGATATTGACAATGACGGGGATTTGGACCTATACTTGGCAAGGGGAAAGGAATTTGAAAATGGCAAGGGAGAAGCCCCATCCTTGGACGTGGATCCCCTACAAAAAGAAATGGCCATAAAATCAAGAGGATTTAAGGGCGTGGATACCTTTGATTTTGTGGCTGGGGATACCATTAAACTGCACAATTATTATTATTTGAGCCAAGGGGGGTTCAAAGGGGAGGTGTATTCCATTTTTCTTGGGGATAAAAAAAAGGAACATCAACTATCCTCTGGTGAAGAACTAGAATTTGATAGTTCAATAGCCAAGGGATGGCCAGATGATATTTCAAAAAATGGACTGTATTTTGGTTATGTGGGCCAAAACAAATGGAAGGCCGCTTTGGTGAGGAACGGTGACCTTTTTTGGTCGTATCGCTTTAGTCTTTCAGGGGTGCTTGATGTTACACCAAATTTTGAACCCCAGAATAGAAATGAAGCCGATGTCTTGCTACGCAATGACAATGGGGTTTTCACGGAAGTTTCTACTGATTGGAATTTGCCTTCCGGAGGTAATTCCCTTGGGGTCACCGTGGGGGATTTCAATAACGATAGCTTTCAAGATATCTTTGTGTATCGTTGGGGTTTCATTGGTTCCCGTACTTCGGATTATATGTTGCTCAATACCGGCAAAGGCCAATTTGAAACGGTGACCATGCATGGCGCCAATGCTGTTGGTGGGCCGGGGAATGGAGATATGGGGCAGGCCTTTGATTTTGACCTTGACGGTGACTTGGATTTGCTCAATGGCAGTGAAGGCGGTCAGTGGTACCTTTATGAAAATGAGCTTCCCGGCAAGGGGAATTCCATATTGGTACGGGTCGGTTATGCCCCTATATCCAATATAGATCCACTATCCGCCACCGTAGTGGTTGAAACCGAAGGTGGAACCTACCAAAAGAGGGTAGGGTCAGCTGGGGAAGTCTTTTCACAAAGCCTTTTGCAAATTGTGCATTTTGGCTTGGGTAAAATAGAACGCATTGAACGTATGACGGTACGGTGGCGTAATGGCGAGACGGTAATCATAAAAGATAAACCGGTTAATATCTTATTGGATACTGATAGTGTAGATCCAGAAAACATAACCGTTAGGACATCTGAAAACACTATTAGGGAAGGAACTTTATTGCCCTTGGAACATACCGTTTCCCCATCAAATGCCAATAAAAATGTGATTTGGTCCTCAAGCGATACTTCCATTTTAAAAGTAGATGACAAGGGAGTCGTCACCGCCTTGGGCGCGGTGGGTGAATCGGCAGAAATTTCAGTAAAAAGCGCTGCCAATGGAGTATCGACTACCCATCGACTAATCATTGTAGATTGGTTTGCACAGCCTGTGGAGAAACTTGCAATACCTCAGTCCCTAGTCCTGTTGGAGGATCAACAGCATACGGTATACCCAACAATAACACCTACCCATGCCGATGACAAAAAAATATCGTGGTCCAGTAGTGATCCAGCGGTGGCCACCGTTGATTCCCTAGGCGTCATAACGGCAATCAAAGCTGGCGAAGCCTTAATCACGGCGCGTACCAATGCAGGCCTATCGGCAACGATATCGCTTAATGTAAAACCATACATCGCCCCTTATGTTAAAATTTTGGATAAAGAGAAATTGGGTACGCTAAGTACTAATGGGAACCTTACGGTTGCCGTGGAATACCATGCAGGTTCCAATAACGAGGTTATCCATGCAGACGAAGGTGGGGTGCGGATTTGGTTACGTCATTTTAAGAACAAATGGATTCCCATTAAAGATGTGGTTTTGGTCGATGAAACCGCATTGGGGACAACTACGGGTAAAGTAACCCAAAGGTTTTCGTTAGAAGATTATATACCAACTTCCAACTTGCCAGAGGGTCAGTTTTATCAATTACGGGTGACCTTTACCTCAAGCGATGGCACGATGTATGAGGATAGTGTATACCCGTTGAACCTTGTGGACAAGACCCATTGAACCAGAAATAGGGATAAAACAGATGTTACTCCGTTGTACTAAAGGTAAGCTTTAACACATGGGCAAAATCCCCACTTTTTTCTACAAAACCTTGTATCAAAAGCCTATCCCCAAATTGCTTGAAGCTAAGCTCTTGGTCAGACCCTAAAAGAGAAATAGAGTTCACTCTCTTCTCTAAATGTTTTTGGTTCAGTGAGCGGATTTCAATACTCCCTTTATTTGGCCAAGCCAGAAGTATGGCATAAAGTACCCCGTCCTTTTTGGTAAACCGGATGTCCTTGCTAGTAAAGCCACTGTTCCTTCCCTCGGTATGATGTCCTTTGTTGACGGCAGTGGGTCCTTCTCCATAGGTTTTCCAAGGTGATGTTTTGTAAATAGCTTCCCCATTAATGGCGAGCCAGTTACCCATTTCTTTAAGCACTAATTTCTGGTCATCGGGAATAGTGCCATCTGCTTTTGGACCCACATTTAGCAATAGGTTCCCATTTTTGGAGACGATATCAACAAGGTCGTCCACCAGTTCGTTGGTTGTTTTTGACTGCCAGTTGGTGACATATCCCCATGAATTTTTGCCTATGGAAGTATCCGTCTGCCAAGGCAGTTCATGTATGCCCGGGAGTTTGCCGCGTTCCAGATCATAAATGACCGTTCCCTTAGGAAAGGCTTCGTGTTCAAAATTCTTGTCATTGATGACCACTTTCTTACCCCATTCCAAACCTTTGTTGTAATAATAGGCCGCAATTTTAGGTCGTAGTTCGGCAAAATCAGGAATATCCAGATAAAAATCGAACCAAAGGATATCGGGTTCGTAGTTGTCTATAAGATCCGTTGTTCGCCGCCACCATAACGCCTTAAATTCCTCAGTAACCGCTTCCCCATTTTCCTTTCCTTTTGGAGAATAGAGCAACCGGTATTTAGGATCCATAGTATCAAAATCGTTCTTTTTATTATAAAAGGTCCAGTTGTAGGCGTAATGCGATGAAGCTCCCATAATGAGCCCTTGTTGTCGTCCCTCTTTAAAAAGTTCCCCCAAAACATCCCGTTTTGGGCCCATATTGACCGCGTTGAAAGGAGTAGTGTTGGAACGGTACATGGCAAAGCCATCATGATGGTCCGCTACCGGAATAACATATCTGGCGCCCGCTTCCTTAAAAAGGCGTATCCATTCTTTTGCATTGAAAGCTTCCGCCTTAAAAAGGGGAATAAAGTCTTTATAACCAAATTCTTCAAGCGTTCCCCAGGTCTCTTTGTGGTACAGATAGGTAGGATTGGGTTTGTTTTCTTGGAGCACCCATTTAGGGTCATAGGAGGCAGCATCCATATACATTCCACGCGGATACCATTCTGAACCGTGGGCCGGTACGCTATAAACACCCCAGTGGATAAATATGCCAAACTTGGCTTCATTGAACCATTTTGGGTCGGAATAGTTTTTCTTTATGGACTCCCAGTTGGCTTCAAAAATAGCGTTTGTGGTTTTTTTGGGTTGTGATGGGGTTTTAGGTTCCGGTTTGCAATCCAAAAAACAGAGCAGGGCAATAAGACTATAAAGAGGGAATCGCTTACGCCACATTTTTATCCAATTTTATAATACTGGTTTCCCTTCCTTTTAAGGGGAAACAACTATTTTTTCGGTATTCTTCTTTTTTGCCTGTACATTCTTAAACACTTTCTTGTTATTTCCTTCCCCTATCTCTAACGTATATTCCCCTTCCGTTAACACCTTAGGTTGATAGGTATTCCCTTTGATTCGCAGGGAGGAGTATACGCGGTCAGTTTGCGTTTCCCTTACCGTTATCACTTGATTAGGTTTGGACAGCTGCAGCATGGGGAGCTCAAAGCCCTTTTTTATTTTAAAATTGTCTTTTTGGTTGATGGTAATGGGCCATCCCGTATATTGCTTTGCGTTAGGGTCAGCTATATCCACATCTCTGCCCCAGCATTCAAAAGTAATATTGCGCGATGGTTTATGGTAACGTACCACGCCAAAACCGGCGGCCCTTGTAGATAGCTTACCACCTTCCTTCCGTTCTGGGAGTGTAGGGTTAGCGGCCGCCAGAACGGTCATTTTATTTTGAAAACCGTCCAGGAAGTCCCCGGTGTACGTCGGTGCCCCTTTTGGTCGGTTTTTCCCAGGTAATTTTGGCTGCCACCAACGCAACCAGAGATTGGCAATAGCTGGGGTGCAAAAAGAGTATCCTGCATCTCCCCAATCGTCTACGCCATGTTGGACTACGGTTCCTAGGTGTTGGTCCCCCGCCACCATTGTGGAAAAACTTTTACGGATTATGGAGAGTGCCTTATTTCTTCCGGTTTGTGGCCAACCGTTGGTATCAAAATCCGCATAAATCTCATTTTCCCGTTTCCCGGAATAATTGTTGGCCATGGAAAAAATGGTTTGCGATAGTACCGTTTTTAGTTGGGCATCCTTCCAGTCTGTGGTCCAATCCTCTAAAAATTGCAATTGGCGTTCCCCTAGTAGGGTGGTGTTGGGCACGTCAAAACTTTTGGTAGCTACGGTAGAATCTAGAATGGCCTCAAACACTTCGCCCTTATGTTCAATAACCCCTTCCAACCCGGATTTAAACTTTCGGTCCTCTAAAATGGCAAAACTGATTCCGCCCCAAGTTAAATCCGTATAATACACACTTATGTTTTGTGCTACCGGGGTGGGGTCGTAGGGGTCGGGGAGATGGCTGGTTTGTGCCCGTTGCACCTCATTTACATAGGAGGCCGGCATATAATACCCTCCGGAGATGCCTCGTCTGGTCTTGGCTTTTTTACCAGAAGCACCCCATAAGTTGGCTTGCCCAATATCATGATCGTCCGGAATGCAAATCGTAGGGGTGTTTCTAATAATATCGCCAAAATCCCGACCGAACTTTAGCCAGCTGGCATAGTGCTCACTATGGTCATACACTTGATCACCGGAAAAAAAGAGCAAATCCGGTTGTAAGCGTTTCATATTTTCCACCAAATCCGTTCTGGGAATATCCCCACCATGTTCAGGATAAATGGAATTGCAGGTAAAGGCCGCCATCACAAATTCCTCCTTATCCTTAGGGTTTTTTTGAATAATGCCCTCATAAAAAGCGGTATTGTTATGGACCACCCTATATTTGGTTACTTTGGAATCGTCCCAACCTGTTACCCTAAAAGGAGCCGTATAACCCGGATATATGATTGATGAGGTCGCTATTTGTTTCCATGTTCCCTGTTCTTCTATTTCCAAGGAAGCTTCAAAAGGCTCGTAATTTTTAATGGGATAAAACTGCGCGGTGAGTTTTAAGATGTTTTCATGCACCGTATATAGCGCAAAACAAATCCGGTTTTGGGGAGATATGGTATCCTGCACGGCCAAGAGGTTTTCTTGGGAGGCTATAGGCTGCGCCATCAAGAGTATAAGGAGCAGTAAAGTTTTTAGTTTTTCCATAATCATTGATTTCCAAAACGACGCTCGTATAAGGTTCTATGGGCCTCTTTGGTAGCTTTGACCATTGCGGGGTAGGGGACATCGGCTACGTTTACATAACCAACGTTGTAATTTTCGCCGTCATGCGCCCTTCCGGACACGGGGGAATCGATATATTGAAACCAATGTGCGCCTACAAAATAGGGATTGTCCAAAACGGAATACAGATAGTCTTTGTACATTTTTCCGCGGTCTTCCTGATCGGACGCATGGATAACCCCATGGTGGAACAAGCCGGAGGCTGCGGTACCTATATGGAACTCGCCAATAATGGCGGGCCTATCGATGTCTTCTAAAAATGCCCAAGTCTTAGGTCCGATACCTTCCTCGTAATAATTGTAACTAAACACATCTACATATGTTTTGGCGGCTTCCAAAACTTCCTTGCCCATACCCCAAGGGGCAAAACGACATCCCAAATACATATGATCGGGCATGACTTCTTTTAGCGCTGTGCGTACCACCTTAAAATATTGCTCGGCATAGGTCTTTAATAAGGTCGAAAAGTCATGGACCATGGGGTCTGCAAAGTGTTCTTGTCCAGAAAAATCGACGCCATTGGCAAGTGTCTCCCAGCTATCAAGGGAGGTATTCCAAGCCAAATTCAAATCTTGGACGGACTTATACTTTTTCTGCAATACTTGGGTGAAGGCCTTTTTTAAGGGACTCTGTTCCGTGTTTTTGGACAAGGCATCCAATACGATCCCATATTGCCCTTTTACGGTCCCTGGAACGCCCCAGCTTTTTTCATTATCAATAAAAACGCCTATGCACCAAGGGTTGTTCCGTACTTCTTTAGCTACCACGTCAACCGTTACCTTGGCACGACGTTCAAATTCCGGGTCAAAAACATCGGGCATTTCTCCCCAAAAATCGTAACCGGAACGTACCGTTTTAAAGTCCCCAATAATCCAGCCATTGGCAAAATAAGGAATACGATTGGTGTGATAGAACTCATAACCGGCCCAATTGCCAAAAGAGGTAAATCCCCAGTTTAAAAAGCGATCTTGCGTTACGTCTACCCATTTCTTTAGATGGTCACCCGGGCTAGCCTCCCCATAGCGCCGTTCCAGATTCGCTTGATAAAAACTAAAGGTTTCGCCATGCTCAAAAGGACCAAAATGCTGTTCCCTTCTATAGCTAAAATGATTGGCCAAATCATCATCGTATTTGGGCAATTCCTCAAAAAAACCATAACGCCACGGATGGGAAATAAAAGCAGTACTGGTAATGGCTTCATTTAGTGGTACCATACCCCGGGAATCTTCTGGGGTAACATCTTCCGGATCTCGGTAACGAACCGTATCGTTCTTAAAATCCCGACCCGTAAAGGTAGTGGTGTTGGCAAGGCGAACGTTGGCAATTCCTGACGAAAAGAATAAGTAACCTTCCGGATCTACCAAGGCCCATTTTCCTTTATGTTTTGTAGTTCTAAAGAACCCCGTTCCCTCTAATTTTGGGCCAGCCAACCAGCCCCCAAACTTACTTCTGTCGCGCATTGGGCCTTCCTGTTCCAATTGCACCAACTCTTCATTGGCTTTGGTCTTTAACTGTGTGGCACTGGTAATTTTACCCTCAAATTCCTGCTTGGTATTTTGTCCGAACCTATCTACCAAGCCTACCAAATATTCCTTGGGTAAAGGGGGATTTTCTACCAGTCTAAGGTTATCCAAGGTAACTGTTTTATCAAAAATGGTATGTTTTACAAAAAATTGGATACGCTTGATCTTTGAAAAATCGGTAGGTGTAATCCTGCCCCGCATTTTCATTTGAACGGCACCGGGGTAGGGGTTGGGATTGTCCCGCATATTGGTGTCCTTTCGTAAATAAGGGCCTTCCAATTCAAAGAAATAAGTGGCTACCTCCCCATTTGCGGCAATACTTGCGGAACGCTTGCGTTGCTCCCCTTTATCGTTTTCAATGATGACATAAAGATGGGTAGAATGCGAGCCCCTATTGGAAGCCTCAAAAACCAAACTATAGTCCCCAAAAGTTTCCGCGGCAATAGGGGTATCGGGTTCAAAACTAAAACCGCTAAACTCCGTATCCGATTGAAAACTGATATCCAAACTCTGCTTTCCGTTGGACATCCCTTTTCTGGAAAGTTTCCCCTGGGCATTTTTAAAAGAAAGTGCTGCAGGAATAGCATCCTGTTCAAAATCGAGAATAGAAAGCTGGTTCCCATTTTCCCAAATAGCGGCTCGGTTACTGGTTGTTGCTTCTTTTTCCGCACAGGAACTACTATAAAGAAGCAGTAGTACAAAAATGCAAGCTACTATTTGGGAACAACGAGACTTCATCTGTTAGTTTCCAAAACGTCTGGAGTACAGACTGCTGTTTAATTTCTTGGCTTCGCGCACCATTGGGGCGTAAGGAACATCCGTAATACGCACAAAACCAACATTGTAGTTTTCCCCATCATGGGCCCGTCCAGAGGTAGGGGAATCCAAATACTGGAACCAATGCGCACCTACAAAATAAGGGTTGTCAATGACCGTTTCCATATACTTTACATACATCCTAGCTCGATCCTCTTGGTCTTTGGCCATTACGATTCCCGGATGAAATACCCCGGAATTGGTGGTCCCCATATGAAATTCCCCAATTAAACTGGGTCTGTCAATTTCTTCCAAGAACTTCCAATACGATGTGCCAATAGCTTCCTCATAAAAGTTATAGCTGAATACGTCCACATATTTTTTGGCCGCGGCCCTTGTTTCTTTACTCATTCCCCAAGAGGCAAAACGACATCCTAAGTAGAGGTGGTTGGGCATCACGTTCTCCAAGGCATCGTGTACCACTTGGAAATATTTGGTGGCATAAGCCTCCAACATGATGGATAAATCTTCTACCTGGGCATCCGTAAAGCTTTCTTTTTTCTTATGGTCCACTCCGGTATTCAACACTTTCCAATTGGCCAAATCCGTACCCCAAGCCGTATTTAATTTAGCAATGGTTCCATGTTTTTCTAGAAGCATTTCTACAAATTTTGCTTTGACCGGACTCTCTTTCGCATCCTTGGAAAGGGCATCCAAAATGATGGCGTATTGCGTATTGATGCTACCGGGCAGACCCCAGCTTTTTTCGTTGTCAATAAAGACACCAATACACCATGGGTTATTGCGTACTTCTTCTGCAACCACTTTTACCGTCACTTTGGCGCGTCGTTCAAATTCTGGGTCAAAAACATCCGGCATAGGTCCCCAATAATCTGCTCCTGAACTTACCGTCTTAAAATCACCGATAACCCATCCGTTGGCAAAATAGGGCATCCTATTTTCATGATAGAACTCATAACCTGCCCAATTTCCAAAGGAGGTAAAGCCCCAATTTAGGAAACGGTCCAAAGTGACATCTACCCATTTTTCCAAATGTGCCCCTTCTGTAGGTTCCCCGTACCGTCTTTCTAAATTGGCCTGATAATGGCTAAAGGTCTCCCCGTGGGCAAACGGCCCTATGTGTTGTTCCCTACGATAGCTATAATTGTTGGCCAAAGGGTCATCATAAGAAGGTAGATCCAAAAACATTTTACTCCGCCAAGGATAGGCATCATAGGAAGTGGAGGTCACTTCTTTGCTTAGTTTTACCATTCCCCTAGAATCTTCTGGGGTAACATCTTCTGGATCTCTATAACGAACCGTATCGTTTTTAAAATCGCGACCCGTAAAAGAAGTGGTATTGGCCATACGTACGTTGGCCAGACCTGTGGAGAAGAACAAATATCCTTCCGGATCTACCAAGGCCCATTTACCGTCTACTTTTTCCGTTCTAAAATATCCTGTGGCCTCTAGTTTGGGGCCTTTGGACCAGCCGCCAAATTTGCTTCTTTCTGCCATGGTACCTTCTTCTGAAAGTGTTTTTAATTCGGCATCGGCCAATTTTTTCAACTCCGCATCAGAAGTAATCTTACCATTAAAATCATCTTTGGCGTTTTGGCCGTATTTATCGATAATCCCTATTAAATAATCATCAGGAACAGGAGGGGTTTCCACCAATCGAATATTATCGAAAACCAAAGTTTTTGTTACAATAGGATGGGCGAGTTTAAAATGGATTTCCGCAATAGTGGAAAAATCAACATCCTTTTTTAAACCACTTATTTTTAATTGTGAGGATTCGTTTTTAAATGGGGTGGGGTCGTCCCGGAGGCCGGTTTCTTCTGCAATATATTCCCCGGAAAGTTCCCCGTAAAAAGTTTCTGTTTCCCCAGCGCCAACAACGGAAAACCTACGTACGGCATGGCCTTTGTCATTGACAACAGTCACAAAAAGCTGTGCGGAATATACATCGGTCAGTCCCGTAACATCAAACACCAAGGCAAAATTATCGAAGCTGGAAGCATCGATAGGTGTTTCTGGAACATAAGAAACACCGGGGTCTTTGGAGTCCCCATGATACACCACTTTTAAGGCCTTGCCGCCACTTGTGGCATTGGAGTTGACCAAGCTGATATCCGCATCGTTGGAAGTTATCTCAGCAGACAAGGATTCTTCTTCAAAATCCAGAAGGCTTATTTGTTTTCGGTCGTCCCAAAATGGATCGGAACCAGCAGTTTCTTTTTTGGTCTCGGTGCAGGCAAAAGCGAGAATTGCTACAACTAATGCCAAGGGTCGTTGGAAGTTTTGATTGATAAAAAGCATACGTTAAATTTTAGAATCGACAAATTATAAAGAAGTCCATTGAGAACCTTAAAATTATACTAGACAAAAACTGATAATACCATATTTAAAGGGCTCCCAAGATAATTTTTGGATGTGTTAAGTTCTTGTTCCCAAACGTAATATCGTCCTTTTCCAGATTGGTTTGCCAAGCATAGACCGTTTTTAGACTAGACAACTGTGAGAAAAGCGGTAATGACGCTTTACCAATCTTGGTTCCATAGAGGTTGATGCTTTCCAACTGCTTCAAAACCATTAACTTTGGTATTCCCTCGTCGTCTATGGGATTTTTCTCCAACTGTAATTGTCTGAGGTTTAAAAACTGGCCTACAATCGCCAAATCTTCATTGGAAATATGGTTTTCACTTACATCCAACCTAATGATATTTGCCCTTATTTTTAACAACAGCTCCAAACTTGGTTGGGCATTTTGATTGCTTGGAATGGTGTTTGGCGGAAGCGATACATCAAAGAGGGAAGCGCCAATAACCAGTTCCCTAATTTTGAAACCAGAGGCCGATAGTTCATCCAACAGTTCTGGGTCTACAGGCGGTACTTCCGGTAATTTGGTACTGACCATATTTTTTTCCCCTTCAAAATCCAATCCCAAGCTATTGGCTGCTAGTTGTTTAATTTCTTCGGATGTTTCAACGCTGGCGATAGTAATCCCAAAATCGGCATTGGCTTGGTCTATCCAATAGGTGAGTAGGGAAATTTCTTCTTCCGTTAAAGGGGTCTTGCCTTCAGGCGGCATAAAATCTTCATGGTCTTCCGCTAGGGTTACCCTCTTTATCAATTCTGATGCGGCACTGTTCCCTGCATTGAAAATGGCCCCTCCCTTGCCCCCTTTGACCAATAGGTTTGGTGTATGCATGGCCAAGCCTCCTTTTTGTTTAGAGCTATTGTGGCAACCCATACATTTTTGTTCCAAAATAGGTTCTACCAAATACGAATAGATTTGTGCTTCTTCCAAGCTGGCAAGTGGTGGTAATTCTTTTTCTGCCTTAGCATTGAAAGGGGCATATTTTATCAGATACTCAGATCCATGGGTCAGATTGCCCCCATAATGTCCTGTGATTCCTATCAAAATAACCAACAAGGTCAATAAGGCCATATTGGGTTTCAATTTTTGAAGTGCTGAAATTTTGATTTTATCCGTGCGGATGGCCCAAGCCAAAAAAGCGACTACGGTAGTCCCTATACCTACCCAAAAATGCCGATCCAACATGCTTTTTTCATACTCACCACTTTGGGAAAGTAGGTACCCTAAAATACAGGCAACCAAAGCACTGATGGCACCGCTCAATAACGCTAGGGGAACAACCACGGTCAAGGCCTTGTTTTTTTGGAACCGGGCAAGGATTTCCAACAAAAAGGCGAACAAAAGAAAACCAATGGGCAAATGCACCACAAGAGGATGAAAACGCCCTAAAAACAATACAAAATCAGAGGTTTCTTGCATACTGTTATTTTAGATACGTTCTAATTTTAACGGGGGTGTTCTATTGGCGTTCCATTGGCAGATGTATAAATTCTTATCCTCGTCTACACAGACATCATGCCCATGTAATATGGGTTTATGTTGTAATTGATAAGATTTTTGAAGTGTCCCATTTTCATACTTCGGGGCTGTTCCGCCAGGGTTGGAAACTACCTTGTCCCCTTCTAAAATTGTTACGAATCCCGTGTGGTCTTGCCAAGTGGTCTCCCCAATTTTGGGTTGCGACCAGCAAACACCGGCGTATAAATTGGCATCATCAAAAACGGGTCTGCATACCTGCATATTAGGCAGATGGAGCGTACGGACATATTTCCCGTCCAACGTAAAAAATTTAAAGCTTTCCTCATTTCTAGAAGTACAGACCACCAAAGGATTGTCTTTGTCCCTATAGTCAATGGCAACGCCATGGGCATTGGACAGGTTGTAGTTTTCGTCCGTATTATCATGGCCGCCCCAATGTCTTATGTATTCCCCGTTGGGCGAATATTGGATGATATAATCCATACCATAGCCATCTGCTACATAGATATCACCGTTAGGACCAATGGCGGTTTCCGTTGGTCTAAAAGGGTCTCCTTCTTTGTAAATGCCAATGGTCAATGGATGGCCAATATCAAAAATCACCTTCCCATCCGTAGTTGTTTTGCTTACCCGGCCATTATGTGGTGTCCATTCCCCTTTTTTGTTAAGGTACCAGCCAGAATCCGTTAGGAATAAAAAATCATCTTCCCCTTCTTGGGAAAGGCTTAGCCCATGCCCGCCGGGATAGGAAGTGCCCCAATAGTCGAGCAACTTGCCCGATTTGTCAAAAATAAGCACATTATTGGCGGGATGGTCCCCGATCATAATCAACCTGCCCTTGCTGTCCATAACCATTTCATGGCAGTTTAGCAGCGGTTTGGTCGTGCCTAATTTGGCCCAATTGCGATAGATTTGGTATTGGTAATCACCATGGCCCACAATTTCTTTTTCTGGTTTTGGATTTTTCACCATATGAAACCCAAAACTAGGAGTGGCGGATAGGACTGCGGAAGCGGCCAAACTTTTCTTTAAAAAATTTCTTCTCTTGTTCATGATACTGGGTTAGGAGAGTAAATCGTTGACGACATGGCCGTGTACATCGGTCAATCGAAAACGCCTTCCTTGATGTTTAAAGGTGAGTCGTTCATGGTCAATGCCAAAAAGATGCATTAAGGTGGCATGAAAATCATGCACATGCACCGGGTCTTTGACCACATTGTAGCTAAAATCATCGGTCTCACCATAAGTAAAACCGGGTTTTACACCGGCACCGGCCATCCACATGGTAAAGGCTTTTGGATGGTGGTCCCTACCATAATCACTTTGCGTTAATTGTCCTTGGGAATATACGGTACGCCCAAATTCCCCGCCCCAAACGACCAAGGTGTCTTCCAGCATGCCCCTTTGTTTCAAGTCTTTTATCAATGCGGCGTTGGCTTGGTCCGTACGTTTGCATTGTGCCCGTATCCCTTCTGGACAGCCAATATGTTGGTCCCAGCCTTGGTGGTACAATTGCACGAATTTTACATCTTTTTCCAGTAGTTTTCTAGCCATTAAGCAGTTGGCGGCATAGGTGCCTGGGTCCCGACTGTCTTCTCCATAGAGGTCAAAAATATAATCGGGCTCGTCGGACATATCCGTGACTTCCGGTACGGAGGTTTGCATACGGAAGGCCATTTCATACTGTGCCATTCTTGCTTGTATCTCCGGATCGCCATAGGTGTCATGTTGTACATCGTTCAGCTTTCCTAAATAATCCAGCATTTTCCGGCGGTCGTTACCGTCATAATTTTCTGGATCGCTCAAATAAAGAACCGGGTCTTTGCCAGACCTGAATTGTACTCCTTGGTGTTCCGTGGGCAGAAAACCATTCCCCCAAAGTCTGGAGTAGAGCGGCTGCCCTGTCATATTTTTGGTGATGAGCGTAATAAAGGTAGGCAGGTTTTCATTGTCTGAACCCAAACCATAACTCAGCCAAGCGCCCATGGAGGGTCTCCCTGGCAATTGGTTTCCTGTTTGCATAAAGGTAATGGCTGGATCATGGTTGATTTGGTCCGTTTGCATGGATTTGATAAAACAGAGATCGTCCACAATCTCAGAAGTGTAGGGCATCAACTCGCTTACCCATGCCCGGGATTCCCCGTATTGCTTAAAATCCATGATGGAGGGTGCAATGGGAAAGTTTTCCTGCAATGCACTCATTGCCGTCAATCGTTGGCCCTGCCGTACGGATTCCGGTAGATCTTGGCCAAACATATCCTTGATTTTAGGCTTGTAGTCCCAAAGGTCCAATTGCGATGGCCCACCACTTTGAAAGAGGTATACGATACGCTTCGCCTTGGGCAAGTGGTGGGGTAGGCCCAAACGATTTTTGATGAAGGAGTTTGCAGCGGTAGACTCAGCATCAGGATTCCCTAGATTACTCCAAGCTTTTTCAGAGTTCAATAAAGAACCAAACGCCAAAGCACCTAAACCTAAGGAGGTCTTGGTCAAAAAATTTCTTCTGTCCCACTGCTTTTCAACTTCTTGCAGGTCCTTGTTGTTCGATTTTAAGGTATCGTGTCCGTTGCACATAGGTTTATCTTTTGGTAATGGTGGCGTCCAAATTCATGATGGTACTGGCAACCACCGCATTTGCCGCCACCAAGCTTTTATTAAAAGAACCCTCCAGTTGAAACTCCCCAGTATTGAGCCAGCCTTCCGTTTTGGATGGAAAGGCAGTAAAGTTTTCGTATTCGCCCTGTTGTAGATCCGTTAGCAATTCCAATTCTTCTGGCCTTATGCTGCGACCCGTCAATTTTTTAAAGGTTGCCGAAATTCCGGAAGCAACATCTTCGTAATCCATCATCGCCTTACCAAGCAAACGTGCCGCCTCTATGTAAGTGGGGTCGTTCAAAAGGACCAAGGCTTGTAGAGGGGTGTTGGTTTTTTGCCTTCGCACCGTACAAATGGAGCGATCCGGGGCATCAAAAGTGGCAATGGTAGGATGTGGTACGGAGCGTTTCCAAATGGTATACATGCTTTTTCGGTACAGTTTATCCCCGGTATCCGGCGTGTAATTGGTATTGTTGATTTTCCAGAGTCCCTCTGGTTGGTAGGGGCGTACACTTTCTCCCCCTATTTTTTTATTGAGCAAGCCAGAAGCGGCCAAAGCATTGTTGCGGAGCATTTCGCCGGAAAGTCTGCGTGAGGGACCACGGGCCAACAATCGGTTTTCCGCATCCAATTCCATATGTTCTGGGGATACTTTTGAAGATTGGCGATAGGTGGCGGACATCACCATCAATTTATGGAGTGCCTTTACGTCCCAACCTGATTTAACAAAGGTAACCGCAAGCCAGTCCAAAAGTTTTGGGTGACTGGGCAGTTCCCCCTGATTGCCAAAGTCCTCCACGGTTTTCACCAAACCCGTGCCGAACATATTTTTCCAGTACCGGTTTACTGCCACGCGCGCCGTTAGGGGATTATTCTTGTGGGTTACCCATTTGGCAAGGCCCAAGCGGTTTTTGGGTAAACTATCCGGATATGCAAATATGGCTTCCGGGCTGCTGGGAAATACTTGTTCCCCATAGACATCGTATTGCCCCCGTTCCAACACAAAGGTTTCCCGTGGGGTATCCATCTCCTTCATCACCATAATTTCTTTCACCGCTTCTGCACTGTCATTTTGCATTTTTCGTTGCGTTTCCAAAGCAGCCATGCTGGCCTTATAGGTTTTGGATTTTGTGTTTAGGTAATACTCGGCCAAAGCCGTTTTTTCGGTTTCGCTGAGGTTCCCATAGGGTTTTGCCAGAAGCGCCTTAAAGGATTCCGGTTTTGCCAGTTGTAGGATTTCAAGTGGGGCAAGCTCTTTTTCAAAAACCAAGAGATCATCCACTATGGCACCAGCAATGCCTTTTCCGCGCCAGCGACCGCCTACTTGGAGACCGGGTTCTTGCGGCCCGGCATAAATAACATCTTCGTAATCGTTGAAGATGATATCCTTGTACAGATTATCAATAACCACTTTGGTTTTCAGTTCCCTGCCATCCATAAAGATTTTGAGTCCGCTTGCTTTGCTGGAGCCATCATAGGTCATGGTCAATTGCACCCATTTTTCTTTGGGGATTTCTTCAAAAGTTTCTTCTACAATGGTATTGTCCGGCCATACATGGGCCATTAACAATTCCAATTTATTTTCTTTAATGTTGAGGTGGTACCCGCGATAACTGTGTAGGCGTGTGCCCAACATTTTATGGAAAATGACCCCTTCTTCCAAATCTTTGGGAACGTAGATTTTTATGCCGATGCTAAAAGGTTGGTAACGACTGAAAATGCCTTCTTTTTCGGTATCCATCCAAATATCCCCATCAAATTGCAAACCGTTTCCAGAAAATCCTTTGGCGAAAACCGCCTTTTCATTGGCAGTAAACTGGGTACGCATTTTGCCTTTGCTTTTTGGGTTGAGTTGGTTGTTGAGTTGCTTATCAAAATTGATGTTGACCAGCATTTTTTCTGGATACTCTGGGGTATGCTCTTTTTGATACGCTCCGGATGCTATCCAATTTTCCGCAAGGCTTTGTTCTGATTTTTTGGTGGAGATAACTTCGGATTGCTTTTGGTTCACCAGGTCGTCCACATAGGCTAAAAAGGATTCTTGCGCTTTGGTAGGTAACTGCATATTGGGTACGGGCATGGAAAAATCCCATGGAATCTGACCGGATTCATTGATATTGTTAAAGAAACTGTACAGCTCGTAATAGTTCTTTTGCGAGATGGGGTCGTACTTATGATCATGGCATTTGGCACAAGCCACCGTAAGACCAAGCAGGCCTTCCCCCATAACATTGGTACGATCTGCCACATATTCTGATCGAAACTCCTCGTCGACGATTCCGCCTTCCAAATTTTGGGGATGGAGTCTGTTAAAGGTAGTAGCCAAAATTTGTTCTTTGGTGGCAAGGGGCATTAGATCCCCTGCCAATTGCCATTCGATGAACTCGTTATAAGGTCGATTTGTATTGAAGGAAGCAATGACCCAATCCCGCCAAGCCGATACGTCTCGATAACGATCCACCGTATAACCGTGGGTATCTGCATAACGCGATAGATCCATCCAATCCAGGGCCATCTGCTCCCCGTAATGTGGGGAGGCCAAAAGACGGTCTACCTGTTTTTCATAGGCATTGTGCGATGTATCCTTGACAAAATTTTCAATGTCCTCCAGACTTGGAGGAAGCCCCGTTAAATCAAAAGAAACACGGCGTAATAACGTTTCTTTGTCTGCTCTGGTGTTGGGTTCCAAATTTACTTCTTGCAAGCGGGCGAGCACAAAAGCATCAATTTCATTGACCGCCAAATCCTCCCTATCCAACTTGGGGACTTTGGGTTCTTTTGGTGGAATAAAGGCCCAATGGTCCTCATATTCCGCACCGTCCTCAATCCATTTGATAAGCAACGCTTTTTCCTTGTCCGTCAACGAAAGGTGTGAGCTGGGCTCCGGCATTACTATATTGGGGTCTTCGGATAGGATTCTGTGAAAGGTTTCACTCTTTTTGAGATTCCCCGGGACAATGGCATATTTCCCGGGCGATTCTGGCAATTCCGCATAGGCCAAATCTGGGAGATGCAATTGCAGTCCCGCTTCAATTTTACCCTTGTCCGGCCCGTGGCACAAATAGCACTTGTCCGATAAAATGGGTTTGATATGCTGATTGAAATCTACCTTTTTGGGTAATTTATCATATTCCAGAGCAATGGTATCCGGTAAGCTTGGTCCTCCGCAAGAAGACACCAAAAGCAGTAAAAAACCTAGTAATGCATATGTATATCCAGCTTTCAAAGCGACATTGTTTTTCAATTGCTAAAAATAAGATGGCTATATGCTTTAAACCTTGTATAAAAAAGATAGAATTATGTACAAATCCGATATTTATAGTAATTTTAATGTAAATGATAGGTAATGGAAGTGGTTGAAATGTGTGAAGGCAAAACTTATATTTCCAGATTAAGGCAAGTACACCGATGTTAGAATTACTACAATCCCTAAAACTCAATTTATTGCATGCGGGCTTTGCGCAGCTGGACCATCGTTGGAACTACGACAATGTCATCAGTCCGTTTACGCGTTTGTTTTATGTTACGGAGGGCCACGCTAAAATGTACCATTCCCAACAGGAATTCGATTTGCAAAAGGGTCATATGTACTTGGTGCCTAGTTATGTCTATAACCGTTATAAATGCGATGTTTTTCATGAGCAGTATTACATCAGTTTTTTTGATGAAATAAAAACAGGGCTTTCTATTTATAACCTAAGGGAGTTTATCTACGAGGTGCCGGTTACGGAGCATGATGCTCATTTGTTCAAACGCTTGGCGGAATTATATCCTAAGCGGTCCATTCAAAATAGCGACCCTAAGGCTTATGTACATGACCCTGTGGTTTTATTGGAATTCAACGAGCGGAGCGCGCGTACCAAAACAAACCGTTTTTTGGAAACCCAAGGGATATTGAGTTTGCTGCTGTCCAAGTTTGTAACCAATACGAGTCCGAAGAAAACAAATTTGGATAAACACGGTAATTTAAATGCCATACTCCTTTTTATTGCAGAAAACCTGCACGCTGGCTTAACCGTAAAAGAATTGGCGTCGCGGAGCCATGTAAGTACGGACCATTTTTCGCGGGTTTTTAAAAAGCAAATGGGGATGGGGCCAAATAAGTACATCCAATCCAAACGTATTCAACGGGCACAACTTTTGTTGTTGACCACCAACGATTCCTTGGAGCAAATAGCCCATAAAGTGGGGATGGACAATTTTTCCTATTTCTCCAGAACCTTTAAAAAATTAACAGGAAAAACGCCGGGAAGTTTTAGAAAGGAACAGTTTGGTTTTTAGCGGGAACAGTGTTGGTCAAAAAAGCGTAAGCTATGTGCTACGTTTTTCTGCCAATAGGGCCATTCATGCCCGCCTTTAAATTCTTGGTAACTGTGCGGAATTTCAAGTTCTTTCAACTGCCGGTGCAGGCTCCGGTTATCAAACAGTAAATCATCTTCGGTTCCACAATCGAATCGAAAAGGGGGTAATTTTTCTTTAGCGGACCTTAGTTTGTCAATAACATCTGTTTTTTGGTATTTCAGCGGATAGGACGTCAAAGGTTCTTCTACAAAATTGGCCATCCCGTCAAATGTGGTAATGGCACTATGCGCGGAAATGGCTTGAAATGTATCTGGATGGGAACTCCCTAAATGCAGGGCGCCATAGCCACCCATGGATAATCCACCAAGGCATATTTTGGATTGTGGTCCAGCTTGGGGGATGTTCTCCATGACCGCTTTTGGAACATCGGAAACGATCCAATGGGCAAAGTCTTTCTCTTGGTGTGCCAAATACCCGGATCCGTCGCCCCAAAGGCCATCGGAGGGCATGGCGATGATAGCCGGTGCAATTTCCCCGGCCTCCATCAAACGTTTTGCCGTGTGGTGGGCACCCCCTTTTAACGCCCAAATCCATGCGCTACCGTATACGCCATGCAACAAAATATAAATAGGCAAATTGGTTACGGTAGTTGCTACTTCCGGAACATAAAGACAGATATCGCCCCTGCCTTTTAGGGTATCGGTCTTTACTGTTAAAAACCGAAGTCCGTCCTGTTCGTAAGGGCCATCGGAAAGTTCTATAGTTCTAAAACTGCTCATATCATTCAATCAAAAACAATAACGCCTTTGGCATTTTTACCGGCCAACATATCGTCAAAAGCTTCCTGTAAATCCTCCAAGGGGTAGGTTTTGGTAATCATTTCATCCAGTAACAAATCCCCTTTTTTGTACAATTGCATCAATTTTGGAAAATCTACTTGTGGCCTGCATTTTCCATAAAGTGGGTTAATATACAGTTTGTCCCATTCAAACAGGCGCATATCTATGGTAATTTCTTCTTCAATACCGCTTACTTGCACCGCGGTCCCCGCATTGCGCACCATGGCCAATGGAGCAGCACCAAGTGATGGTATGGCGGTACATTCGAACGCATAGTCCGCACCCCGGCCATAGCATAGGTTATGGACCTTTTTGGCTGCTTCGGCAAGTCCTTTATCTTTTCTATCGGCTAAAATGGTATGGGTGGCCCCAAATTGTTTGGCCAATTTCAATTTAGTTTCATTGATATCGATTGCGATGATTTTGGATGCCCCGGATATCCTGCACGCTTGGATTACATTTAAACCAACGCCGCCACAACCTAAAACCACAGCGGAACTACCCGCAGTGAGTTGTGCAGAATTGACTACGGAGCCATACCCCGTCATTACACCACAACTGACAATGGCCGCAGCGGAAAAATTGAGGTTTTCCTCGGCCACTTTGACCAGGGCAGATTCTTTGACCAAGGTATATTCACTTAACGTTCCAATGTTAAAAGACCGTTCAATAGGCTGCCCGTTCCATTGGGTGCCCTCCAAATGGGCATGGCCGGGGGTATGTCCATTACCACCCGCTACTACGGGGGAATTGTTTTCACAAATATGCTGGTTCCCTTCTTGGCATTGAAAACAGCGCATGCAAGGTGTTGCCCAATTTAGGATGACTTGGTCCCCAGACTTAAAATTGACGATGTCCCTACCTGTCTCCACAACAATGCCAGCACCTTCATGTCCCATAACAATTGGCTTTCCCCAGGAAAGGGAATCATAGTCCGTATGGCATAGGCCAGCCGCTTTTAGCTGTACCAAGATTTCGTCATTTTGTGGTTTGGCTAGAGCTATGGTATCTATACGGAATTCTCCATTTCCTAGTGCAATTGCAGATTTAGAAAGTATTGGCATATGGTATTATTTTAAATCAGAGTTTATGTTGATGGGCAACATAGAAGGAATGTAATTTCCCCTTTTGGTTATGCGTAAGTTTCTGTTCAGACAAGAACCAATAGATGCCTCGTGCGATCAAGAAATTATCGTTTTCCAAAAAGGGAAAAAGATCATTCGTGAGTTCTTGGGATGCCCCTTTTCTATCCCTTAGAATAGTTAAGAGCATATGTATTTCTTTAAATGAACTACTGCTGCGCAGTGCTTTGATCAATCGCTTAAGAAATGAAGCGGACAGGTCTTCCTTATATTGAAAAACCCGCTGTAGGCATAACTCACGATTTTTGGCTTCTGAGAAGTTCAACAACTGTACAATGTTTTCCTCAAAAATTGTTCTTGGGGCTTCTTGAAAATAGAGAAGCCCCACTTCCATAAGAGCCGGATTCTTTTTTATCGCAGAACGCACCTGTTCCGTATATTGTTGGGTATAGGTCTTTCTTTGACCAAGTTGTTCCAATGCATAATATTGAAAGGCCTTGTCTTCATTTTTTAAGTTGGTGGTCAACTGTTTTAGGGAAAAGGATTTTCCGGTAATGGCCCTAATCTTATTTTGAACGCTACCATGAACCCAATGCCATAAGGAATAGCAGGTCCATACCGCTCCTTTTACATACGCTGTTTTATCTAAAATAATAGTTTCTCCAGATAGGGCGTCTATCCCTTCGCTACCTACCGTGCCAACGACCTCTTCTTTATAGACCTCTTTTAGGGGAGAAGTTGCATTGGCCAGAATGGTGTGGAGCTTTTCATAATCCTTTTCGGTAAAGTTTGCTCCCTTTGCCTTTTCAAGTGCTACCCCCGGAGCTAGGCTAAACCTTTGGTATCTTCCTATAGGATCCCAAACAATTTGAACCATATCAATACGGCATTGTGAGTCACCACAAACAACAGACTGGACCTTCATGGAAAAAGAAATGGGCTTTCCATGTGCATTTCTTGTTTCTACAAGAACACAATCAACGGGATCGGTCCTACTAATGCCGGGATGGATGACCTTGATATTGTGATGGATAGTTGTAGTTTGGTCACTTTTAAAAGTGAGGTGACCAATAATGAAAACCAGAATGGACCATATGATTTTGTGAGTACCCATTATTACGTATAACAACGTATTTCAAATAGTTTGGCATTTGGATGTCCATAGGTTTCGTTCACCTTGATCCGGATCGCTGTTGCCTGTATGGGTCCAAAATTAAATTTGATCAAACGTGTTCGGTTTTTTTCCATGCTTCCCAATGGGACCCACCGTCCCTTAATGCGGGCTTCCAGCTGCAGTCTCTTTAGTAGCTCTTTTGGGATCTTAGTGCTATAAATGTCATTTTCCAGGCTGTCCCGTCGTAACATTAAATTTTTCTTTACATTGGTATCGCACTTGATTTCCACTTTGGTTAGGGATACCGGTTCTTCCCATTCCAGTTGCACTTGCGCAGGCAGTCCTTTGGATTCCCAATGGTGTGTTTTTCCATTAAAATCCCTTGACCACCCATCATTCAGCAAAGCGGCATTACCTGAAACGGTCGTTTTCGCAAAGATGAGGCTTGCGTATTGTGCGATGTCGTTTTTGTCTTTTGCAGGTCGGTTTGGAATAAACGCGTCATCCCTCAATAATTGTTCTTGTAGATCGTTGATATGATTTTGACCCAGTTCCCTAGGGAGCATGCCTTTTTGCAAACACAAGGCGGAGGCAGTACCCACCGCTTGGCCTTCAAGCGCACACGTGGCCATGATTCTTGAAGAAGAGAGTGCTATATGGGTCTGGCTAATGTTCCTGCCCGCAAATAAAAGATTGGGAACGTTCTTTGAGTACAGTGAACGAAAAGGGATTTGATACACCTCTTCAAACTCTTCATGAAAGTAACTGGGCGGTTCACTTAAATTTTCAATACCGCCGGGGTTGTGCTCGTCCAATGACCAACCACCAAAGGCAACAGCATCTGGGAACTGTTTATTGCCCAACATATCCGGTTCGCATAATACATAATCCCCAATGAACCTACGGGATTCCCTCTTGCCCGGTAGGGCAGAAACCCAATCCAAGGCAAAATTTTCGGTTTCCGGAAATTTCCCAGAGTTTTTTAGATAATCCCAAACGCCATAGGCATACCCCATTAACTTATGTTTGGTTTCTTCAAAATCTGCGATGATGTCACCATCACTACCAAGTTCCACCCACCAAAACCCCAATTCAAAAGGAATTAGGTTTCTACCGGCGTGGGACTTTTCAGCTTCATATTTTAAGGTAAAGCTGGGAGGTTCAAAAGGCATGGGTCTCCCCATATCTTTGGAACCTAATAGCACGGTAGAACCCATTTGCCATCCGTCTGCCTCTTTTGGGGCGTATTTTTCATTGAATTCAGAAGATGCTTCCCTGCCGGTACGGTAAAAAGCACCAGCGGTTGCGCCCAATAACCCATCACCGGAACAGTCGATGAACAAATCTGCTTTTACCAGATATTCCGTTTCCGTTGTCATTTGCCAACATAGCGCCGCTTCTATTTTACCGTTGTCCATGACGGCCCGCATGGCAGAAGTGTTCAGCTTTAGATCAATATTGGGTTCACGGGTCACAAAATCATAAAGTACGTGGTCCCATACGGGATAGGAATCCTGCGGATTTTGAAAACGATTGTGCAACAGTATTTCTTCAATGATGCCCGTCTCCCGCTCAGGGAGGCCATTCTTCAAATGGTTTACCCCATTGAGGTGTACCCTAATTTCGCTTGAAGAATTACCGCCCAAAACAGGGCGGTCCTGTATCAAGATTACCTTTGCCCCATTTCTTGCTGCTGCAGTAGCCGCGCAGATACCGGCCGCTCCGCCCCCTATGACGGCTACATCATAAGTTATGGTTTTTTTACGGTTGGGCCGCGGTTTTTTGCCCGAACCCAATTGGTTCCACTGCTGGGGATTGCTTTGTTCAGATATGGGAGTGCCCAAGGCATTTGTTGCACAGGAACCAAGGGGCAATGAAACCATACTTGCGCCAAGCAAGCCTTTGGACGTCTTTTTGAAAAATTGTCTGCGTTTCATAGGGTATACTAACGTGTGTTATACATAAGGATTTCCAATCAAATACACGTTAAATTATGAAATTGCCAGTTTAAGGTCCAACGAGATGTCCGCTAATTTGGTCTTGTCTATTTTTTGTCTATTTCTTATAAGCTTGGTGCCCAAAACGTAGGCCTTTGTATGGTTCACTGCGGCTACCGCCAACAGTTCTTCCTGATTAAAGTACCATATGGAAAAGCTGTTTTTGGCTTCATGGCGTACCAAGGCCTCATCATACCCATCGTGTAAGCCTACCAATTGTAGTTTACAATCATATTGGTCGGACCAGAACCAAGGAATGCTGTCATAACGGATATCTTTTCCACAAATGGCCGCTGCGGCAACTTTAGATTGGTCCACGGCATTTTGTACTGATTCCAATCGTACAAAACGATCGTAATGCGGATTGTGGTGCAAGGTACAATCGCCAATCGCATAAATGCTTTTGTCTCTGGTTTTGCATTGCGCATCCACCTTGATGCCATTCTCGACGTCAAGTCCAGCTTCTTGTGCCAATGCCGTATTCACTTGAATGCCGCATCCAAGTACGACCAAATCTGAGGCGTAAGCATTGCCATCGTCACCATGGACGTATTGGGTTCCTTCTACCATGGTTATGGATGCTGCCGTTGTCTTGGTCTTAATGTTTATTCCATTTTTTTGGTGCAAATCACTAAAAAAATTGGATAGTTCGGGTGAAGCTACTCGTGCTAAAAGACGCGCCTCACGCTCTAAAATGGTTACTTTGGCCCCTAACTTTAAAAGGGAAGCCGCTATTTCCAAGCCAATATATCCGCCACCAATGACAACGACCCTTTTCTGTTGTCTCTGTTCCAAGGCTTTTTTGATATGCCGTACATGTGCTAAGGAGCGCAAGGGAAGGATGTTTTTAGCCTGTTCCAATCCGGGAATGTTTGGAATAAAAGGTTTAGCGCCGGTAGCCAAGACCAATACATCATAGTTTTGGATATGACCTTCGCCATAGGTAAACTGTTTTGTTTTTGGGTCAATTTTGTTTACCGAAATTCCTAGTTTAAGTTCAATGCCTTCCTTTTTGTAGCTCACCATGGGTTTTAAGGCGTGCTGCGCTTCGGAATCTTTATTGGTGATATAGGTTTTGGACAAAGGTGGCCTATGGTAGGGCAATGCGGGGTCGGTATCAAACAAAAGAATGGTACCCAACCACCCTTCTTTTCTTAGATTAAATGCAACATTGACTCCCGCATGGCTAGCACCAATAACAGCCGCTATTTTATCCGTCGTATTTTCCAAAACAGATTAATTGGCGACCTTTAAAACTATACCGTCCAAGGTTTCCTTCAGGGGAATTTGACAACTTAAACGGCTATATTCCGTAACATTGTCATCAAGTTCCAACATGTCGTTTTCAATTTCGCTTGGCGGACCTACCACCTCCATATATTCCGGGGCTACGTGGACATGGCAAGTAGCACAGGAACAGACTCCTCCACAATCACCATCAATACCTTTTATAGTATTGTTTACGGCAAGCTCCATAATGGAACCGGAATTTCCTTCTACCGTAATGGTTTCATTTTCTTGGGTGATGAACGTAATCTTTACCATAGGTTTATGTAGTGTATTTAAATTGTACATGCAAGCTATTAAAACCGACCTTGCGTTTAAATTGATCCAAGTCTTCTATATTTTCTTTGGCATCCAAAATGCTTATTTCTGGAGATTTATCTGCCAACACCGTAATCAAAGTCTTTAAAATTTGCCGTGCATGGGTGGCCCCTAAACATTTATGGTGGCTAAAACCAAAGGCTACGTGGGGGTTCATTTTACGATCCAAAACCACTTCATTGGGTTGCTCAAAAACAGAGGCGTCCCTATTGGCAGAGGCCCAGCACAATGATATTCTGGAATTGGCTTTTGCGGCATGCTCACAAACATGGGTGTCTGCCGTAACTACACGTCCCATATGGGTTAAGGGTGAAAAATACCGTACTAGCTCTTCAACCGCCTTTCCAATAACTTCGGGCTCTTTCTTTAAGCGATTTAAGGATTCTGGGTGCTCCGCAAAATAGGCGATAGTGTTGGTCACCACATTGATTACGGTATCCCTACCACCTGCAAAGGTCAATATCATTACCCCTTTTACTTCTTCCTTTGTGAGTTTCCTTCCTTGAAAATCAGCGTCCAATAAAACTGAATACAGATCCTCCCCTGGATCGGCAATGGCCTTATCGATCTGTGCATCGATATACTTGTATAAAATGTTTGCCTTGTCCCCATCAAGGGCGGTATCCTCACTACGGAATACGTGGGTTCCCCAGCCGATCCATGTTTCCGCTTCTTCATACGGGATGTTGAGCAGCAAAGTCAATGCCCTAGATTGAAGGGGTAGGGCAAGTTCGCTTACCACCTCCACGGAATCCATCTGCAGGACCCTATCTATCAATGATTGGATTTGCTTATGCAATTTTTCTTGATATTCGTCTTCCAAAGGGCGTTTGAACCAAGCTTCTACCAAAGCACGATATTCCCCATGCTCAGGGGGGTCAACCTCAAAGGGGATTTGACGGATATCCCTTATTTTTTCTTCGGATGGAACCACAATACGGCCAATGTCCTCACCCCCGGATTGAAAGTTTTTCCACTGATGGGCCGCTTTTCTAACGTCCTTTAACCGAAGTAGCATTTGCACCGGATCGCCTTGATCGTTCATATGGCCAATGCCTTTTTCCAATCGGGCTTTCTCAAAGGGGTCGTTAAGTTGGCTTTTATCCATGATACGTTTCGTTAAAGCTTGATACCTACAAATATCCCCTGATCAGGAGAATATTATATGCACTTTTTTCACCAAAAAATAAACTATTTCATCATTTTAAGTAGTATTTTTAATTTTAGTAGTTAAAATAGCATACTATTGAAACCTATTTTAGAACCTATCGTATTTGAAAATGAGCAGTCCATTTCTGCTTTTGAATACCATAGGCCCCATTTTGAAATGCCCTGGCACTTTCACCCCCAACATGAGCTTACCTATATCACGGAAAGTGTTGGGACTAAATTTATAGGGGATTATGTGGGGCCGTATGAACCCGGTGAACTGGTACTGGTACGGTCTAACCTTCCGCATTGTTGGAAGAATAAGGCAAACGGGAAATCTGGGGCAAGATCATTGGTCATTCAATGGAACTTGGGTATTTATGCAAAGGCTCCAGAGCTAAACGCGGTATTCCGTATGCTACGATCTGCCTCTAGGGGTATTCTGTTCGATACCAAGCAGAGTGCCGCACTTAAGACTAAATTGAGAAGTTTGATAGCCCTAAAAAAAGAAGTGCTTTATGTAGAACTATTGGCTATTTTAATACACCTGTCCCAATGTGATTATACGTACCTGTCCGAAGCTAGTTTTATGGATGATATTCCCCAAGAATATGGGACGCGCATGACCAAAATCAATGATTTTGTGGCCAATTCGTATGCCCGTAAAATCTACCTACACGAATTGGCCAGCTTGGTGAATTTAACGGAACAGTCCTTTTCAAGGTTTTTTAAAAAAATGATGGGGAGGCCATTTTTTGTCTACCTCAATGAATATCGGGTCAATATTGCGGCTAGGGAGTTGTTGGATTCGGATGCTTCCATTTCTCAAATTGGATTTGGCTGCGGTTATGAATCTTTACCCTTCTTTTTTAAGAAATTCAAGGAATTTCATGGGACTTCGCCTAAACAATACCGAAAGCAGTTTCAAAAGAGGTTCTGATATATCAGATGGGACGAGGAGGTTCAAATGATGAGACTTAAGAAATTTTATATGGAATCTTAAGAAAATGCTTCAAAATTTTTCGTTGAGTTCTCTGAACATTTCCATAGTATTCATATACTTAATATTGAAATGATTGCATAATACAGTGATTTGTCCGTAGCAGTATATGCACAAAAACCAGATACTTTTGCTATTGTTTAGGAAGTCTTGATGATATGGAAAATCAACATTTTTAGTATTTTTAAGAAAGCCTAAGCGTATAAATCTGGGGAGCATGAAATCATCATTAGAAGAGAGTTTTGGGTCAGTTTTTGAAAAACCGTTATTGCAGGATATTCTGGAGAACGGTCGTTTGGCGAAAGTGGAAAACGGTACGATCGTCATCACTATAGGACAATACATCAAAGGAATGCCTTTGGTGATTTCTGGGGCCTTGAAGGTTTTACGGGAAGATGAGGATGGTGATGAGCTGTTGTTGTATTATTTGGAGCGTGGTGATACCTGTAGTATGACCATGGCGTGTTGTCTTGGGGATACCAAAAGTGCCATTAGGGCGGTGGCGGAAACGGATGTGGAGCTGGTAATGGTACCCATTGCAAAAATGGAAGAATGGATGGGCAAGTACCGCTCATGGCGCAATTTTGTTTTTGAAAGTTATCACGATAGGTTTAATGAACTTTTGGGTACCGTAGACAGTATTGCCTTTAAGAATATGGACCAACGTTTAGCAGCGTATTTAAAAGAAAAAGCTCGGGTTTCCAAAACGAACCATATTAGGAGTACGCATCAAGAAATTGCCTATGACCTTCATACATCTAGGGTAGTGGTTTCCAGATTATTGAAAAAACTGGAACATTTGGGGCGTATTAAATTGCATAGAAACCATATAGAATTGTTTGATTTATAGCCTTGGCAACCTAGGATACGTAGAATAGGATAAAAGCATAGTACCTTTGTTTTTATGTTAAAGCGGTTTTTTCCCATAGTAGAGTGGTTGCCCACCTATAAAAAGAACTATTTTTCTGGAGATATTTCAGCTGGGATTACCGTTGGCATTATGCTTATTCCACAAGGTATGGCCTATGCATTGATTGCAGGGCTTCCCCCTATTTATGGGCTTTACGCCGCCTTGGTCCCCAATCTCATGTACGCTTTTACCGGCTCTAGCAGAAAACTGGCGGTTGGTCCGGTAGCTTTGGATTCCCTTATTGTTGCTTCTAGCTTGGCGGCCATGAAATTGCTCAATATTGAGGACTATATTGGTATGGCCGTTTTTTTGGCACTTTTGGTAGGCGTATTGCAATTGGTCATGGGGTTCATGCGTCTGGGTTTTCTTGCCAACTTTTTATCCCGGCCCGTGGTTAGCGGGTTTACCTCTGCAGCCGCCCTTGTCATAGGCATTAGTCAGTTAAAACATTTTTTTGGGTTAGAGATTACGACTAACAATACCCTAAAAACATTACGGGCCATAGTGGGAAACCTTTCCCAAACCAATGGATACGATTTGGCCATTGGTGTTGCGGCCGTGGTGCTCATTTTGGTAGTAAAGCGCTTGCACAAAAAGCTTCCGGCAGCAATGATCGTGGTGGTGCTCTCCATTTTAGGGGTTTCCTTTTTTATGGCAAAGGAAACGGATGTCCATATCCTTGGGGAAATCCCCAAGGGACTGCCGCAGTTTGCTATGCCCAAATGGGATATTGATTTGATGCTGAAAGCATTCCCTACAGCCATAACCTTGGCCTTTATTTCTTTTGCGGAGGCTATGACCATTGCCAAAGCGGTGGAAGAAAAAAGTGGGGAATACCATACTAGGCCCAATCAAGAATTAAGGGCATTGGGGACTTCCAATATTGTGGGTTCTTTTTTTCAATCCTTTCCAGCCAATGCAGGTCTGTCCAGAACAGCCGTTAATGTGCAGGAAGGTGCCAAAACAGGCATTGCTTCCATTATAAGTGGTATTGTGGTTGGGATTACCTTATTGTTCCTTACCCCATATTTCTATTTCTTGCCCAAAGCGGTCTTGGGGGCCATCATTATGGTGGCCGTTTATGGATTAGTCGATTTGCAGTATCCCAAACGCTTATGGAAACAAAGGAAGGATGAGTTTTACCTGTTGTTGGTTACTTTTTTGACCACCTTAGTGTTAGGGATTTCCCAAGGAATTATTTTTGGGGTTTTGTTCTCCTTGGTATTATTGGTCAACCGTACGTCACGGCCACATATTGCAGTGTTGGGTAGGATAAAAGGAACGGACTATTTTAAGAACATCAATCGTTTTGAAAAGGATATCGAAGATTTTGAGTCGGTACTGCTGCTTCGGTTTGATGGGCAGTTGTATTTTGCCAACATCGATTATTTTATAGCACAACTCCACAAAAACATCGTTAAAAAAGGAAAGAAATTAAAGTACGTCATCCTAAATGCCGAAGCGATCAATTATATTGATAGCAACGCGTTGGACGTTCTAAAACGACTTACGGTAGATTTAAAGAATAAAGGGATTGTCTTGCAGGTTGCCGGGGCCATAGGTCCTATTAGGGACATGTTTTTTGCCAGCGGCTTTGTAGATTTATTGGGAAAGGAAAACCTTTTTGTGCGTACTAATGAAGCAGTGGACTATTGCGAAAACCTGAACGGAAAAACAGCTATGCAAGAAAAAGTAACCCAACAGACGGCACTGGACAGCTCTGTGACTTTTGTCACTAAAAAAGAGGATAAACTATTGTAGGTTTGTTGTAAATAGGATATCATGAACATAGAACAGATATATACCGGTTGTTTGGCACAAGGTGCCTATTATATAGAGAGTGAGGGCCAAGTGGCCATTATAGATCCGTTACGCGAGGTAAAGCCATATTTGGAACGTGCCGAACGCGATAATGCCAAGATCAAGTATATTTTTGAGACCCATTTCCATGCAGATTTTGTGAGTGGTCATCTTACCTTGGCCAAAGAAACTGGTGCTACCATCGTTTACGGACCTAACGCCAATCCTTTGTACGAGGTTTTGGTGGCTGAGGACGATCAAGAATTCAGTTTGGGAAAACTTACCATCAAGGTGTTGCATACCCCAGGCCATACCATGGAAAGTACTACCTACTTATTGCGTGATGCTAACGGAAAGGACCATGCTATTTTTAGTGGGGATACCTTATTTTTAGGAGATGTAGGCCGCCCGGATTTGGCGCAGAAAGCAGCGACCGTAACGCAAGAAGAACTTGCAGGGATCCTGTACGATAGTTTACGTACCAAGATTATGCCTTTGGCTGATGACGTTATCGTTTATCCGGCGCACGGTGCAGGTTCCGCTTGTGGTAAGAATATGATGAAGGAAACCGTGGATACTTTGGGCAACCAGAAAAAAATGAACTATGCCCTGCGGGCGGATATGACCAAGGAAGAGTTTGTAAAGGAAGTTACGGATGGTTTGTTGCCACCGCCACAATATTTTCCGCTTAACGTTAAAATGAACAAGGAGGGATACGAGCATATTGATGAGGTTATTGAGCGTGGTATTAAAGGATTTTCCCCAGATACCTTTGAGACTGTCGCCAACGAAACCGGGGGCGTAGTCTTGGATGTACGCCATCAAGACAATTTTGCAAAAGGACACATCCCCAGATCTATTTTTATAGGACTAAAAGGAAGTTTTGCCCCTTGGGTAGGTGCATTGATCGCCGATGTAAAACAACCCATTTTGCTCATTACTGATGAGGGAAAGGAAGAAGAGGCCATTACCAGATTGTCCCGGGTAGGTTTTGACGGTGTCTTGGGGTACTTAGAAGGTGGATTGGAAGCATGGGAGATGGCTGGGAAGGATACCGATTCCGTAACCAGTATTAGTGCAGTGGCCTTTAAAGAAAAATTAAAAGGAGATGTTCCTGTTTTTGATGTTAGAAAAGAAACCGAATACAGTGCGGCACATGTAGAAAGTGCCCAAGTGACCCCCTTAGATTTTTTAAACGATCATTTGGCACAATTTCCGGGAAAAGAAACCTTTTACGTACATTGCGCTGGCGGGTACCGGAGTATGATTGCGGCTTCCATATTAAAAAGTAGGGGAATCCATAATCTAGTAGATGTCGCTGGAGGATTTGCGGCTATTAAAGAAGCAGGAATCCCGGTAACTGATTTTGTTTGCCCATCAACACTAAAACTATAATAATGAAATACCGTACTACAAAGAAAGTAGCGTTTTTTGGCATGTTCTTTTTGATGGCGATAAACATCGTACTTGCCCAAGGAACAATAGAAACCATTGATAAAGCGGCCCTTAAAGAGGCCATCAAAATAGATAATGTACAATTGATAGATGTACGGACCGCTGAGGAATACGAAGCCGAACATATTGGAAATGCCGTAAACTTCAATATCATTGACCGTAAGGCCTTTGTAGATCAAATAAAAGATCTGGACAAGGAAAAACCGGTCTACGTTTACTGCAAGATAGGAGGCAGAAGTAATCGCGCGGCAAAATTGTTAAAAGAAAAGGGGTTTTTGAAAATCTATGACTATTCCGGTGGGTATAACGACTGGGTTTCAGAATAAAACGATGACCAATGGCAAGTTTTAAGGATATTATTTCTGGCGATAAGCCGGTACTCATTGACTTTTACGCTACCTGGTGCGGACCTTGCAAAACCATGATGCCTATTTTAGAGCAGCTAAAGGATGAAGTTGGTGATACCGCCAAAATTGTAAAGATCGATGTGGATAAAAACCAGTCGTTAGCCACAAAATATCAAGTACGTGGTGTACCTACGCTTATTATTTTTAAAGATGCCAATATCGTTTGGCGGCAGTCGGGCGTGGTACAATCGAGCGAATTGGCAGGACTGCTAAAGCAACATGCCTAGGTATTTTTCTTTCTTTTTACAAAACCATGGATAAGCTGTCCCCAGAACCGCTTGGGTACGGAGGTCTCTTCTGGAAATCCTAAGGTGATGGTCCCGCTACTTTCTGGGACATGGTGGGTACCAAAAATATAATCCCATAAACTCAAACTTATGCCAAAATTCACCCCAAACCGTCCTTCTGGAAGGGTATAGGCATGGTGGTATAAATGCATAACCGGATTGTTTAAAACGTATTTCAAAGGTCCATAGGTAAGTTTGATGTTGGCATGGTTCAGATGGCCAATGGCTATGGCCAAAAAATGTACAATATAAGCTTGCTCCGGTTCAAAGCCCCCTAAAAGCATGACCCCTAAGGTCTTTAAGGGTTTGTACAAAATGTTCTCCATCCAGTGGTAACGTAGGTGCGCCGCAAAGCCCATTTCTTTGACACTATGGTGTATTTGGTGAAACTTCCATAAGAAGGAAAACTTGTGCAACAGAATATGGGTAAACCATTGTACAAAGTCCAAAAGGATAAAAAAGACCAGTAGTTGGATCCACTGTGGCCATTGGGAAAAATCAAGCACCGCAAAGCTGGTTGCCGAAATACCAAGTGTTCCAAAGGCAATGCCCAAAGCCTTGTATATACCATTGATCACCAAGGCAAACAAAAAGAAGTTGAAGAACATATAGAAGGCATCCAACCAGAAATCCTTTCTAAAGACAGACTGGTCTTTTCGCCATGGAAAAATGAGCTCTAAACCCCATATTATCAATGATATAACAATAAGTCCCCAAAAATAATTGGTATACCAAGGTACTTCAAACAATATGGACTTCCAGGTCCAGTTGACCGTGCCCCAAAATCCGGATATAAATGCGTCAATGTATGCTTCCATCATTCAAAAATAACAGTTTCAAAATCCTTTTCATATGGAAGTTTCTTAAAGTAACTCCACTCCGTCCAAGAACCATCATAGTTTTTCACGTTTTTATAGCCTAGGAGCTTTGTTAAAACAAAGGTGGTATGCGCAGAGCGTACACCACTATGACAATAGATTACCACCAGGTCTTCTTTATTAGGTATAAGTTTTTGATACCGGTGCTGTAGTTCTTCCAATGGAAGAAAATACTGCTCTTTATTGATATCCAAGGCGTTTTTCCAATCAAACCGTATGCTTTTGGAAATTCTTCCGGCTTTGAAGGCTCCCTTTTTTTGACGTTTTCCATGAAACTCTTCAGGTGTTCGCACATCTACTAACCTTAATGGGGTGTTTGCATCCAACAGACCTAACAATTCTTCGCGGCCTATATAATGTTCCGGAAATTCCCCTTTAAGGATAAAATGGGACCTATCCTTTTTGGGGGTTTCTTTTGAAAGTGGCGGTCCATGCTGTACATACGCTTTTAAACCTCCGTTCAATATCCTGGTTTGGTTAAAGCCATAATGTTGCAAAACCCACCAAAGTCGGGTTGCTTCACATGAACCATTGTTGTCATATATGATAAGCGTATCGGTAGGTTGCACCCCTTTTTTTGAAAGCACTTTTTCCAATTGGGCCTTGGTTGGCAGGATACCGCCGTAGGGCATGTTTTTGTTCTCAATTTCTGGCCTCCAGATAGTAATGGCTTCTTTGATATGTCCTTTGGCATAGGCATTGGGAGGCCTAAAATCTATTAGCGCATATCCCTTGGAAAGATCGTACGTTAAAAGTTCGTCCAGCTCAATTAAAGGATGATGGGATGACTGGGAATTTGATGCCGGCCTTAGGCCATGCTGTTGGCACGAGGTCAAAAGTAGGAACAATAGGATATAACTATTTCTTAAGTTCATACCACTCAATATCACTTAAATTTTGTCGTCTTCCTTTTTGATTAGGGGCATAATTTTTGGCTAAATAGGCAATTATTTTTTCTTCATTGACACCCAAGTCCCAGAGATTCTGGGTTTCTTGCATCCATGTTATGGTCGCTTTCCATCCCGCTTCGCTCATCCGGTTTTGGGTGACCAATTTAGCGGAATGGCAATTAGTGCAATTTTGAATTACTAATTCCATATGGTCATCATCAACAAAACCTGTAGCGATGTGGATGCCATTTTCTACCTTATCGTAATCTTCTTCGGTCTGCGTAACAGGAAGTGCTTTGGGAACACTATTTTTTTCAAAGGCATTCGGATGTTCCTTCAAATAGAATAGGCCTCCCGCCAATACCAAGAGCAACCCAAAAAATGCCGATAACATTCTGGCCAATGCTTTGATCTGCTTGTCAAAATTGTTTTCCATCAGACGACTTTAACCGCTATTCTATGGCAGGCGTTGTTTAGATATCCTTTAGGGTTCCAACCGGGCAATACCATGGGCTGTCCCACACCATTGGAATCCGTTGCCTGCGCCCAAATCTCATAATATCCTTTTTTTGGAAAAGCGATGGTAGCCCTAAAATGTTGCCATGCCAAACGGTTTGCCGGGTCTTCCAACTGGCACGATTGCCAAGTGCTGCCAAAATCAATGGAATAGGACATTTTGGATACGGCCAACTCTCCCGCCCAAGCATGTCCATTGATGGTCAAGCTTTTTCCTTTTTTTAACAGTGCCCCGGATTTTGGATAGGTAATTAAGGATTTAACGGGCATGGATTCAATGATACACATATCCTTTTCCTCTACTTTACTGCCCGGTGCAACCGTTTCACAAGGCACTCGGTATGAGCTTCCGCCCATTTTTGCACCGTCATGGACCTGGTTGCGTATGCTTATACGGTTCAACCATTTTCCAGATGTTGATGCGGGCCAACCACCGCAGACCAATCGTAAGGGATATCCATGTGCCAGTGGGATATCCGCACCGTTCATCTTAAAAGCCAGTAAGGTTTCTTGCTGCATGGCTTTTGCCAGGGGTACGCCCCTAGAAATAGGTTCTTTTTTTGGGTCACCGCTTAAATGGGTGTCCGCTGCATGGTAGCCTATATATACCGCATCCGTTTTTACACCTACATCTTTTAACACATCACTTAATCGAACACCTGTCCAGTTGGCACAGGAAACCGCGCCTACGGTCCATTGGTTACCTTTGGCCGGGGGGTTGAATTCGCTCCTTCCATTACCCCCACATTCAAGCGTAAGTTGGTAGGTATGGTGTTTAAACTTGGTTTTTAAATCGTGTAAAGAATAGGATTTGGGGCTTACTGCAGATTCGCCATCAATGGTTAACCTCCACGTATTTGCATCTACGGCTTCTGGGATACGCCCATTATTTCTAATGAACATATACGTATTGGGTGTTATCCGATCGTTTAATAAATGTGCTTTGGCCTCCATATTCCAAGGCCTATCGTTTAAAACCACCATTTCCTTATCTTTTGAAAAAAGGGAGAAAGGGTCTTGGTCCTGTAAAGCCAGTGGCAAATAATCTTTTGGTAACCTATGACCAAACACTACAGGTGCGCCTAGGGCAGAAGCCATAGCGGTCAAAGTGAGTTTTGAAGTAAAATTTCTTCTGTCCATCATAAAACGCAAAAGCTAAAAATACTATAAAAAAAGCAGGTCTGTGTAACCTTGGTTACTGCCATAAATGATAGTACCTATTATTTTTGGTCATGCAATTAAAAACTTGGCATAAATTACTTTTGGTATGTCTCCTTTGCGCAGGAACCATAACGGGGGTGGTTTTGCTTATAGAATCTTTAAAATGAAATTTATGAAAAAGAATATGGGCGGTATGGACCGCATTGTTCGTATTGTAGTGGCCTTGATCATAGGCGCATTGTATTATTTTAATGTAGTAGAAGGTACATTGGCCTATGTACTCCTGGGATTGGCCGCAATATTTGTGGCGACCAGTTTTGTAAGCTTTTGTCCGCTCTACAGTATTTTTGGTTTGAATACGTGTAAAGTCAAAAATTAAATTTTATTTTGCTTTGCTATTGATTTCGCGTGTCTAAACCTTTGTAAAAACTAGGAATGGAGTATATAATGCAGCCCTGGCCATGGTATGTTTCTGGCCCTCTTATTGCCCTTACCATGGCCATTTTAGTATTGTTGGGCAAACGTTTTGGAATGTCCTCCAACCTTAGGACCATCTGTAGTATTGCCGGTGCGGGCAAGGCATCGGACTTTTTTAGATTTGATTGGAAATCCCAACAATGGAACTTGATCGTTGCCTTGGGTGTTGGTATAGGAGGTTTTATAGCGGCCAATTATCTAACAGTGGATGAGACTGTTTTAATCCATGGGCAAAGTTTGAAGAAATTACAAGAATTGGGTTTCTCAAGTGCGGGCACGTCCTATATGCCCTTGGAGTTTTTTTCGAACGAAGCATTTTATGACCCCGGCACCATTGCTATTTTACTCATTGGCGGATTTTTAGTGGGTTTTGGGGCTCGCTATGCTGGTGGATGTACTTCTGGTCATGCCATAAGCGGCCTTAGCAATTTACAGCTACCGTCGCTAATAGCGGTACTCGGTTTTTTCGCTGGTGGTTTGTTTATGATCCATTTTTTATTTCCATTACTGTTTAGTTAATATGAAAGGTTTTATTTATCTGGTTGTTGGGATATTCTTTGGAATCGTACTGTTTAAATCGGAAGCAGCTTCATGGTTCCGTATTTATGAAATGTTTCAGTTTGATGCCTTTCACATGTATGGTATTATTGGTTCTGCTTGGTTTTTAGGCATGCTCTTTACCTTATGGGCAAAAAAAGAGGGACGCACCTCTTTTTTTGGGGATGCCATTAGTATAGCTAGCAAAGAAAGGTCGTTTTGGCGTTATGCCCTTGGTGGAGTTTTCTTTGGCTTGGGATGGGCTTTGGTAGGCGCATGCCCAGGCCCCATGTATACCTTATTGGGAGCGGGTTTTCTGCCCATTCTTTTAGTAATATTAGGAGCGCTTTTGGGAACGTTTGTATATGGGGTAATTAAGGAAAAGCTTCCCCATTGAACCTCACGGATAGGTTTTCTGCCCATAGGATAAGTACTTTTGAACCGTAGATAGCTATTTTTTGCCTTAAAACGATTTTCCTAAGGGGTTTCCCACAAAAGAGCTTAATTTTGTAGCTTCAATAGATAGTACCCCAGACTATCTTAACTACAGGCTTATGCAAAGAACGGTATGGATTATTGATGACGACATGGTCTCTCAATTCGCTACACGTTACTGTTTAGAACAGTTTAAAGGAGAGTTGTCCATAGAAACATTTTCCAAAGCAGAAGAAGGCCTAGAAGCTATTGATTTGGCTTTGGAAGATGGTCAAAGAATACCCGAACTCATTTTCTTGGACTTGGTCATGGATGATATGGATGGATGGCAGTTTATAGAGGAGTTAAAGAAAAAAGTGAAAAAATCCAGGCTTCCCGAAATTTTTGTACTTTCTGCTTTTGTAAATGCCAAGGATAGGGCTACCGCAAAAGCGCATAGGGAAGTATCCGGTTATTTTGACAAACCGTTGACCAAAATTAGTTTGTCAAAAATATTCCAACAGACCACTACACGTTAATTTTCGTTTTAAAAGTGTTTTAAAAAGTATATTTTTGCCCTCTGATTATCGCGGGCCTATAGTTCAATACATACCCGCCTGCCAACAAACAATGGCCTCATAGTTCAAGGGATAGAATAGAAGTTTCCTAAACTTTAGATCCAGGTTCGAGTCCTGGTGAGGCCACTAATGGC
>CALGQU010000023.1 GCA_937959125.1 uncultured Croceitalea sp. | reverse complement strand
GTTGATAACTTTGAGTATATGCCGTCTTGATAATTTACAACACCTTAAATTATATATTTCTCAAAAAAAAGGTGCTAAATCTATGAAATTGCACCATTGACAACAAATATACTATTTTTATCGACTATTAAAAATTATGTTAAATTATCTGTTTTCGGTCAAGATTGTTTGCTAATTTTTGGGACGGATAATAATCCGTAATTTCATTTTCTGAATTTTTTTTATGATAAGGCAAAAAATTACGTTGAAGCATATTGCCAAGGAATTGGATGTTTCAATTTCAACGGTATCCAAAGCGCTAAAGAATAGTGAGGAGATTAGTAGGGACACCAAGGAAAAGGTTCAGGCTTTTGCCAAATTGTACAATTATAAGCCCAACAATATTGCCGTTAGCCTAAAAAACAAAAGGACCAAAAATATAGGGGTCATCATTCCAGATATCGTACATCACTTTTTTACTACCGTTATCCGCGGAATAGAGAAGTTCGCAAATACTAAAGGCTACAATGTTATCGTGTGCCTTTCGGACGAGTCTTTTGATAAAGAGGTCATTAATATGGAAATGCTTGCCAATGGCAGTATAGATGGGTTTATTATGTCACTGTCCTCGGATACGCAACTAAAGAACGACTACAATCACCTAAAAGAAGTTACCGAACAGGGAATTCCACTGGTCTTATTTGATAGAATTACCAATGAGGTCCAATGTGATAAGATTATTATTGACGATCAGTTGGGTGCCTATGTTGCTACCAAAAAGTTGTTGGACGAAGGAAGGAAGAAGATCGCCTTGATAACTACCCGAGACTATTTAAGTGTAAGTAAAGCAAGAACGGAAGGGTTTTTAAAAGCGATTTCCGATAATGGGAATAGTGGCGTGGAAAAGTTAATCCTTAAAATGCCTTCAATGGGAATGGACGAATCCCTTTTTGTTGCTTTCCTTGATGAACATGATATCGATGCAGTCCTCTGCGTCAATGAAATATTTGCAATCTCTGCCATGCGGTATTTAAAATTAAAGGGAAAGAAAATTCCGGAAGATGTATCCTGTATTGGTTTTACGGACGGGCTTTTGTCCAAATACGCCAACCCCAGCCTAACGGCCATAGCCCAACATGGGGACGAGATGGGCAAAATGGCTGCGAAAATGTTGATAGAAAAAATTGAAAGTGAAAACGAAGAAGAAACGTATATAACCAAAATTTTAGAGCCAACTTTGATTGAACGTGATTCTACCGTTAAATAAGAAAGCCAAAATTCCAGTAAGCAAATGAACCAAAATTATATTGAACCAAATCCTTGGTCTTTGGTAGAACAGGGGTTTGATGCTGAACGGGTAAAATCATCAGAAAGTCTTTTTAGCATTGGTAACGGGGCAATGGGCCAACGGGCCAACTTTGAAGAAGACTATTCCGGACCAACTTTTCAGGGAAGCTATATTGCCGGGGTCTATTATCCAGATAAGACCCGGGTAGGATGGTGGAAAAATGGCTATCCAGAGTATTTTGCCAAAGTATTGAACGCGCCTAATTGGATAGGCATCCATGTTTATATTGATTCCGTGCCACTTGATTTAAGTACCTGCAAGGAAGTAATCGATTTTAAGCGCGAACTCAACATGAAAGAAGGTTGGTACACCCGTAGTTTTAAAGCCACTACTTCCAATGACATTCAAATAAGAGTGAAGGTCACCCGCTTTCTAAGTTTGACTCTGGATGAATTGGGTGCAATAAAGTATGAAATACAAATGCTTAGCGGCAAGGCCGCTGTAAAAATGGCCCCGTATTTGGACGCGGGCATTACCAATGAGGACAGCAATTGGGACGACAAGTTTTGGAACATCACCCAAAATTCCCAAGAAGGCAATCGTGGGTTTATAGAGGCCCATACGATGAAAACCCATTTTGCTGCCTGCACTTTTATGCAGGCAGAGGCCCTATTTAATGGCAAGAAAGTGCAGGGAAAACCTTTGGAAAGAACCGAAACCAAAATAGGCTTGTCCTTTGAAGCCATCCTAGAGGAAGGACAAAGGGCAAGCTTGACCAAGTTTGGTGGGTATACCGTTTCTACAAACCACAAGAAAGAAGCATTGGTCAATGCTGCCCACACTGTTTTGGATACGGCTACTACCTTGGGATTTGATGGACTATTGGAAAAACAGGCAACGGCTTGGAAAGGTATCTGGGAAATGAGCGATATAACCATAACAGGTGATGTTAAGGCCCAACAAGGTATCCGTTTTAATATATTTCAACTGAACCAGACCTATTTGGGTAAGGATAGTCGTCTTAATATTGGTCCAAAAGGGTTTACCGGTGAAAAATATGGGGGAAGTACCTATTGGGATACGGAGGCGTATTGCCTTCCTTTTTATATGGCTACCAAAGACCAAACCGTAGCCAAGAGCTTATTGGAATACAGATATCATCATCTTGAAAAAGCTATTGAGAATGCCCAAAAATTAGGGTTTACCAACGGGGCGGCATTGTATCCCATGGTTACCATGAACGGCGAAGAATGTCATAACGAATGGGAAATCACTTTTGAGGAAATCCATAGGAACGGTGCCATTGCCTTTGCTATTTACAATTACTATCGTTTTACGGGGGATTACAGCTACATTCCAGAAATGGGTTTGGAAGTATTGATCGGCATAGCCAGATTTTGGGGCCAGCGGGTCAATTATTCCAATAAAAGGAAAAAGTATGTCATGCTGGGGGTTACCGGACCCAATGAGTATGAAAATAATGTAAACAACAATTGGTATACCAATTACTTGGCAAAATGGTGTATGACCTATACCTTGGAGCAACTACAAAAGGTGAAAGATGGTTATCCAGATGATTATGAGCGTATCATTGCGCTTACCAAGTTAACCGAAACGGAAACGGATACCTGGGAAGAAATATCCGGCAATATGTATTTTCCACGCTCCAAAAAGCATGGAATCTACTTACAACAAGATGGTTTTTTAGATAAGGAGATGATCAAAGTAGGGGATCTGGATAAAAGTGAAAGGCCCATCAATCAAAAATGGAGCTGGGACCGCATATTGCGCTCCCCATACATTAAGCAAGCAGATGTATTGCAAGGCTTTTACCTGTTTGAAGACCATTTTACCCAAGAAGAACTTGAAAAGCATTTTGATTTTTATGAACCGTTTACCGTTCATGAGTCCTCCCTATCACCATGTGTACATTGCATACAAGCAGCAAAATTAGGACGTATGGATCAAGCCTACACCTTTTACCTGCGTACCTCAAGATTGGATTTGGACGACTACAACAAAGAAGTAGAAGAAGGCTTGCATATTACGTCTATGGCCGGAACATGGATGAGTATCGTAGAAGGTTTTGGAGGTATGCGCGTGTTGGATGACAAGCTTAACTTTACCCCGCAGATACCAAAACAGTGGGATTCGTACTCTTTTAAGGTTAACTTTAGGAATAGGATCATAACCGTTACGGTAAGTATAGCGGGTACTTCCTTTGAGCTATCAGGTAAGGAAGAGATGTCCATACGGGTAGCTGGAAAACGGGTGGTGCTACCACCCGATCAAAAAGTGTCGGTATGAAAAGGTATTTCTGGTTGCTCATAATACCAGTATGTGGTTTATGTTACCATTGCAAGGAACAACCAGAATACAAAGAACCCAAAGCATCTAAAAATATGAAGAAGGGAAAAGTAGTGGTCTACCAGGTATTTACAAGGCTTTTTGGCAATACCAATACGACCAATAAACCTTGGGGGACCATTGCTGAAAACGGCGTTGGAAAGTTTGCGGATTTTACGGAAAAAGCATTATCGGAGATTAAGGAGCTTGGGGTTACCCATGTTTGGTACACGGGAGTTCCCCATCACGCCGTAATCAAGGACTACACCGCAATTGGAATTTCCAACGACGATCCCGATGTGGTAAAGGGCAGGGCGGGTTCCCCATATGCAGTCAAAGATTATTACAATGTGAACCCAGATTTGGCGGTGAACCCAAGAAATCGATTGCAGGAGTTTAAGGCATTGATCCATAGAACCCATAAAAACGATTTAAAAGTAATCATAGACATCGTTCCCAACCACGTAGCGCGCAATTATGAGGGCAAGACCAACCCGAATGGGGTCCAAGATTTTGGGGCCAATGATGATACCTCAGTGGTCTATAAAAGGGATAACAATTTTTACTACATACCCAATTCAAAATTTAAAGTGCCCAATTGGCAAGATGGGTATTTGCCTCTTGGAGGAGCTGAAAATCCGTTATCAGAAGGAAAGTTCGAAGAGGTTCCAGCCAAATGGACGGGCAACGGTTCTAGACTATCACAACCCCATTTTAATGACTGGTACGAAACGGTAAAGATAAATTACGGGGTTCGCCCAGATGGAAGTTTGGATTTTGACATCTTACCTGACGCCTATGCAAAAATGGATCATACGGCACATTATGATTTTTGGAAGGATAAAGAGTTGCCGGATTCTTGGTATAAGTTTCGTGATATTGCCTTGTACTGGTTGGATATGGGGGTAGATGGCTTTCGTTTTGACATGGCGGAACTGGTACCGGTGGAGTTTTGGAGTTTTATGAATTCGTCCATAAAAATGAAAAACCCAGAGGCCTTTTTGTTGGCGGAAGTGTACAATCCAGATTTGTATAGGGGCTATATCTTTAAGGGTAAAATGGATTACTTGTACGATAAGGTAGAGCTGTACGATAGCATTAAACATATTATGAAAGGATATGGATGGACGGACCATATCCATACCGTACAGCACGGTATGCAGGATATTGAGCACCATATGCTCCATTTTTTGGAAAACCATGACGAACAGCGTATTGCCAGTCCAGATTTTGTGGGCAAAGCGGAGATAGCGAAACCCGCGATGGTCGTTTCCGCAACAATAAGTACCTCGCCCACCATGATTTATTTTGGTCAAGAAGTGGGGGAAGAC
>CALGQU010000022.1 GCA_937959125.1 uncultured Croceitalea sp. | reverse complement strand
TTCCCCCTTTTTGGTGCGTATAGCCTCTAAAAGTGCTTTCCGGTGTCCACTGGTGGTTTTAGGATAAAGATCGTTTTCCCATTCAACTTCAATTGCTTCAGAAGCTTTAAAGGCGTACCAGGTGTTGGAAGCAAAAACAATGACCCCATCAAGATATGGGACAGCTTTAAGAAATCCCGGTAGTTTTTTGGCTTTGGTATCATCTATACGCTTGGCCTTGGCCCCAATATTGGGATTTAACTTTACCGTGGCATAAATCATTCCCGGCAAACGCACATCAATACCAAATACCGACTTTCCCAAGCATTTACCTACCATATCCACACGGGCTTGCGATTTACCAAGTTGGGTCCACTGATTTCGTGACTTTAACGGTGGATTTTCTGGGGGATCTATACCATGGGCCTCATGGATCAATGCCGTATACTGGATTTTGGTGCCATTGGGTAAAACCACGGCTCCATCTGAAGTGGAAAGGGATTCTGGGCTTATGCTATACTTTTTGGCAGCCGCATTGATCAGGATAGCCCTGGCCGCGGCCCCCGCCTTTCGCATTTTTAAAAATCCGTCCCTAATTGAAGATTGACCTCCGGTAAGTTGCGGGTGTATTTCCTTAATTTTTTCCCAGCCCACTATTTTTCCGGAACGACGCAACGCCCGTAATAAAGGACTTTCCTTGGGATAAGCAACATTGTTTGCATACACTTTGGATGGGGGACCATGGATGACTTTGATTTGACCGATCCCAATATCCAACTCTTCCGCTACAAGAAGTGCAAGTGTGCTATGTATGCCCTGCCCCATTTCGGCCCGTGGAGCAATTATGGTGACGCCAGAAGCATCCAAGATGATGTAAGGGGTTATTGCCGTTTGTTGGGGCCCTAGTGTTTGGAGCAGCGGATTGGAAATATCATAAGGGCGTGTTAGGTAATAGCCACCAATGGCAATTCCCCCAACGGCCGATGCGCTTGCAATAATGAACTTTCTTCTTTGCATTAATCAGGCTCTTTTTCTTGTCTAGACGTACCGTTCTTATTTAAAACCGCTTTAATCGCTGTACTTATCCTAGAATACGTACCACACCTACAGAGGTTGCCGTTCATTGCATTTGTTATGTCTTCTTCCGTAGGATTGTGCTTGTGCGATAACAGATCAAAGGCCTGGATGATTTGCCCGGGTTGACAATACCCGCACTGGGCCACCTGATGGCTAACCCATTCCTGTTGGATGTTGTCTGCCAATTCCATACCATCAAGCCCTTCAATAGTTGTTATTTCACTGTTTACCGTACCCACTGCTTGAAGACATGACCGCCGTGCTACCCCATCGATCAAAACCGAACAGGCACCGCATAGGCCGGCACCACATCCATATTTGGTCCCTAGAAGCCCAAGTTCATCCCTAAGTACCCAAAGCAAAGGCATATTGCCATCTACCTCAACGGTATGGGTTGTTCCATTTACGGATAACCTAATTTTCTGTATCCCTTCCAACGGTATGCTGTTTAGTCTTACCCAAATAAATAGGAACGGGCAAGGTATTCATCTATATAAAAATAAAGAAACCATATCCTTAGACCGCCATACCTTCTTATTTTCGATAATATGCTGCATATCATAGCCTAAGGGGAAGAACTAGGCATGGGTTATCTTTTTTGTCTATACGTTTTTGCCTTTCACCTACAACAAATGGCATTTCGCAACATATCCAAAAACCGCCTTCTTTGTTTTATTAACTTAGTAATCCCAAAATCTTACATTATGAAAACCTACAAAGTGAGGAGCCTCATCTACCTTGGCTGCTTTATTGCTTCGGCAATCGTCTACTATAATTTTGAACAAGAGCATTCCTTTCCTAGCGATAGTACCATAGAAATGGCCGACCACCAGTTTGAGGATGCTACAGAACAAGATAACCTCTCCCTTAAGGAAGAGCTTCAGGGCGTTCAATAATACTCTTGTTAAAAGGTTCACAAACTTTCTTTTCCCATTAAACCCTGGATGGCCTACTAAGTCTTATGTGTAAATCATAATACGTAGTACCATGAAGAAAGTAATTTGTATCGTAGCCCTGTTCGTTGGATTTTTGGGAATGGCCCAAGAAGGAAAACAACACCATCAAAAAGAACGGCTACTTAAAGAGTTGAGCGTTGAACAGTTGGCCACCTTGCGCACCAAAAAGATGGCCCTTGCCCTAGATCTTGATCAACAACAGTTTGACCAGGTCATGCAAATGCAAGTAGAGAACGTAGCTTTTCATAAAGCAAAGGCGGCGGAGCGTGCAGAAAACAAGGAGGACCAAAAAAGACCCACGGCCCAGGAACGCTACCAAAGGGTAAATGAGCGTTTGGACCGGCAACTGGCACAGGAACAACAATTAAAGGAATTGTTGACCCAAGAGCAATACGCCCTTTGGAAACAAATGAAGATTGAAAAACATGCCCACGGCAAGAAAAGAGTAAAGAATAAAAAGAGAAGAGGATAGTGTTTTTTGTTGATGTTAAGGCCCCCATTTTCAGTGTGGTTACTGAAATTCCAACGGGGGCCTTTACCATTTACATCCCTTTTGTTCCAAGGGTGGTTCCTTTATGACCAAAAAAAGAATCCTTTTTTCTTTATTATATCAGCCTGTGATTTCCTCTCCAAAAGGTATGGTATTCGTATAATTTGCGCTATTTATGTAAAATGAAGCGTGCATTACGACAAAACCATCCATGAGACCACCCAAGCATATCCTACCCACTATCGTTTTGGCGCAGTTCTGCTGCACTTCGCTATGGTTTGCCAGCAATGGAGTCATTGGGGACCTCATCCTCAATTTTGGTTTGGCATCCAGTGCTTTGGGCCATTTGACCTCCGCCGTGCAGTTCGGTTTTATTTCTGGGACACTTTTGTTCGCCATTTTCACGCTAACGGATAGGTTCTCCCCCAGCCGTTTGTTCTTTATTTGCGCACTATTGGGTGCTTTGGCCAATGGACTGATGTTATGGCCGGAAAACGGATACACCAGCTTACTCCTTTTTCGATACTTTACCGGTTTCTTTTTAGCGGGAATCTATCCCGTAGGCATGAAAATCGCAGCCGATTATTTTGATAAAGGCTTGGGCAAATCCTTGGGTTTTTTGGTAGGGGCTTTGGTCGTGGGGACGGCCTTTCCCCATTTTTTAAAAGGCTTGGGCGGTTTTGTCAATTGGCAACGTGTCATTTTGTGCACCTCCCTACTTGCCGTTTTTGGGGGTACTTTGGTACTGTTTTTGGTCCCTAACGGACCCCATAGAAAACAGAGTCAAAAACCGGACTTCACCGCTTTTTTTACCGTTTTTAAACAACCCAAATTTAGGGCTGCCGCCTTTGGGTACTTTGGGCATATGTGGGAGTTGTATTCCTTTTGGGCCTTTGTTCCCGTTATGCTTGCCCTTTTTAAGGAAACTTATGGCGTGGAACTCTCCGTGCCTTTTTGGAGCTTTGGCATCATAGCCGTAGGCGGATTGGCCTGTGTTTTGGGCGGATATATTTCCCAAAGTTGGGGTGCCCAAAGAACGGCGGCCACGGCCTTAGGACTTTCTGGGTGTTGTTGCCTTTTGTTTCCTTGGGTATTAAGCGTTCCCAATACCACCTTGTTTTTAGCGTTCTTATGCTTTTGGGGCATGGTGGTCATTGCAGACTCCCCGCTATTCTCCACGTTGGTGGCCCAAAATGCCATCCCGGAACTTAAAGGAACGGCCCTCACCATTGTCAACGGTATTGGTTTTAACATCACCATTGTCAGTATTTTGGTGCTCTCCCTCGCTTATGAATACTGGGGAAATCCTTGGGTATTTCTTCTCTTGTCTCTTGGGCCCTTATTTGGGCTATTAAATCTCTTCTCGGTCAAAAAGATATAAAATGAATGAATTTTCATTCATTAAAATCTATATCATCCTATAATGAATGCTTTTTCATTCATATAAATTTTATATATTTGAATGATATTTAGCGCATTATAGTCCATTTTATGGCATAACGTCTTAATTTTAATACATTATGCAAGATACCATGACAGACCAAGCCATAGCCGTGGCTTTAGGAAAATACATCAAACACCACAGGTTACAACAGAACAAGACCCAGACGCAGATAGCTAAAGCGGCGCAAATAAGTCGTTCTACCTTAAGCCTTTTGGAACGGGGCCAAACGGTAACCCTAAGCACCTTTATTCGTGTATTGCGGGTGTTGGGCCAGTTGCATGCCTTGCAAACTTTTGAGGTACAGCAACGCCCCAGCCCCATAGCTTTGGCCAAACTGGAGCGGCAACAACGGCAACGGGCCAGTAAGGACGGTACGGCCAACGAACCCAATAGCATAAGCTGGTAAGGATGGAAACGGCTTTTGTAAAAATCTGGGGGCAGACCGCCGGTGCCGTTTCTTGGGATGCCGCACGGCAACTCGCCTATTTTGAATACGATTCCACATTTTTAAATCGCGGTTGGGACTTGGCACCCCTTAAAATGCCGTTACGGCAAGGGACGCAGGTACACGGTTTTCCAGAACTCCGCCCCCCTAAGGACCATACCCTTGACACTTTTAAGGGCTTGCCGGGGCTTTTGGCGGACAGCCTGCCGGACAACTATGGCAACCAACTCATCAACATTTGGTTGGCCCAACAAGGTCGCGCACCGGAAGCCATGAACCCGGTAGAAAAATTATGCTTTATCGGCATTCGGGGGGTGGGGGCCTTAGAATTTGAGCCGGCCTTGCCCAAAACCCAAAAGACCAGTTTTGATGTTGATGTGGACAGTCTGGTACAGATTTCCCGCGAAATGCTCCAAAAGCGGGAACGCTTTAGCACGGACCTCAATGACGAAAAATCCAAGGCCGTGACGGATATGCTTAAAATTGGCACCTCGGCAGGTGGGGCACGGCCCAAAGCCGTGATTGCCTACAATGAAAAGACCGGACAAATACGCTCTGGACAGGCCAATGCCCCAAAGGGCTACGAACATTGGCTGCTAAAACTGGATGGGGTAAGTGATGTACAATTGGGCGACACCCAAGGCTATGGGCGGGTAGAAATGGCCTACCACCTTATGGCCAAGGATTGTGGTATTGAAATGATGGAATGCCGCCTTTTGGAAGAAAACGGCCGTGCCCATTTTATGACCAAGCGTTTTGACCGTAGCGGCGGCAGCACCAAACACCATATGCAGACCTGGTGCGCCATGGAGCATTTTGATTTTAATGTCATTGGCAGTTTTAGCTATGAGCAGCTTTTTACCACCATGCGCGCTTTGGGCCTCCACTACCAAGAAGCGGAACAACTCTTTAGGCGGATGGTCTTTAACGTACTGGCCAAAAACTGTGACGATCACACCAAGAACTTTGCCTTTATCCTAAAAAAGGACGGCCCATGGCAACTGGCCCCCGCTTACGACCTCTGCTACGCCTATAGGCCGGACAGCTATTGGGTAAGCCAGCATACGCTGAGCCTTAACGGCAAACGCAAGGACCATACCCTGGCCGATTTTCTGACCCTTGCCCATTCTATTGGCCTAAAAAAACCCGAACCTATTATTGTCGAAATCCAGGGAGTGGTCTCACAATGGAAAAGCTATGCCAAAACTGCTGGGGTAGATAGCCAAAAAACTACTGTGATTGCTAACAACTTGGTAAAGCTACCTTAGGAGGTGCCTTGGGAAGCGGGGGGATTATTTTTTTGGTACAAACCCGTATCTTTAAAACCTAACCATAGCACCATGAAACCAACCGCCACCCAATTGCTGACCTTTGGTATCCTTGCCGAGCTGCTCATCTTTTTTAGCTGTTACTTTTTACAGCCCAACATAGAAGAAAGTTTTAGGCATGCCGCCCGTTACTCTGGCCGGCTGTCTTTTTTTGTTTTTTTGATGGTTTTTGGGTTATACACCTTTGCACAACCCCAAGCCTTGGCCTTACAGCAACGTACCCGGGCTTGGCTACAACTCTTTGCGGTACTCCACCTTATCCATTTTGGGTTTTTAGCCACCAACGTCATCTTAAACGATATTCCCATTGTTCTCGTAAAGCTCACCGGGGGCGCTTTGGCCTATCTGATGATCGTTGTCGCTCCTTTTATACTGCACAAAAGCAAAAAATGGATGCAATGGATCTATTTCTATTACGTAAGTATAGTGATGACCATTACTTATCTGGCTAGGGCCAAAGGC
>CALGQU010000021.1 GCA_937959125.1 uncultured Croceitalea sp. | reverse complement strand
CTACATTTTCGCAAACCAAAATATCCCAAATAAAAAAAGCCCCTTGTTTCCAAGAAGCTTTCAATCTGTGCGGGTACTTCGGCTTCGCTCAGTATAAACTACGAGACATGGCTCTCCTACATTTTCGCAAACCAAAATATCCCAAATAAAAAAAGCTCCTCGTTTCCAAGAAGCTTTCCGTTTCGTGCGGGCGGAGAGACTCGAACTCTCACACCTCGCGGCACTAGATCCTAAGTCTAGCGTGTCTACCAATTCCACCACGCCCGCAAAAGGACTGCAAATATAATTCAAATTTCCAATTGTAAAATAGCAAAATCGATAATTTCAATTTGCCGATTAAAAATTTGAGGTAACAGCAGTAGGTTTCGTAATTTTAAGCCACTTAAAAACACACATGGATACTATAAAAAATTACATTGCAACACATAAAGATCGGTTCTTGGATGAGCTTATCAATTTACTTAAAGTTCCCTCCATTAGCGCAGATCCCGCCTATGCCAAGGACGTGGTCAAAACCGCTCAAATGGTAGAAGCTTCCCTTAGGGAGGCTGGTTGCGATACCACCGAAATCTGCGAGACCAAAGGGTATCCCGTGGTGTACGGTGAAAAGATGATAGATCCCCAGCTTCCCACGGTATTGGTGTACGGCCATTATGATGTACAGCCACCAGACCCTATGGATTTATGGACCTCCCCCCCGTTTGAACCCGTCATCAAAAAAACGGAACTGCACCCAGAAGGGGCCATTTTTGCACGTGGTGCCTGTGATGATAAGGGACAGATGTATATGCATGTGAAAGCGGCAGAGTTTATGATCAAAAACGATTGCCTGCCCTGTAACCTTAAATTTATGATCGAAGGGGAAGAAGAAGTAGGGAGCGATAGTTTGGCCGACTTTTTAGCGGACAATAAGGAAAAACTTTCCAATGATATCATTCTTATTTCAGATACTGGGATGATTGCCAATGACGTGCCTTCAATTACCACCGGACTTAGAGGGTTAAGTTATGTAGAAGTTGAAGTCACTGGGCCAAATAGGGATTTGCATTCCGGGATTTACGGCGGTGCAGTTCCCAATCCCATTAACGTCCTTAGCAAAATGATTGCCTCTTTGCATGATGAAAACGGGAAGATTACCGTCTCCAATTTTTACGATAATGTAGAAGAAGTATCCACGGAAGAACGTGCCGAAATGGCAAAAGCCCCTTTTAGTTTAGACGATTATAAAAAGGCATTGGATATTGGCAATGTACAAGGGGAAGAAGGCTTTTCTACGGCAGAACGCTACAGTATTAGGCCAACCTTGGACGTCAACGGCATTTGGGGCGGCTATACGGGGGAAGGGGCTAAAACCGTTATTGCCAGCAAGGCCTACGCAAAAATTTCCATGCGCTTGGTACCCCACCAAGACCCGGATGAAATCACGGAACTTTTCACCAAACATTTTAAAGCCCTTGCGCCAGATAGCGTTAAGGTAAAAGTCACCCCACACCATGGTGGCCTACCCTACGTGACCAATATGGACAGTTTAGGGTATAAAGCCGCTGCCAAAGCCTATGAAAAAACCTTTGGCAAAACCCCCATTCCGGAACGGACTGGAGGTAGCATCCCTATAGTTGCCCTTTTTGAACAGGTTTTGGGCAGTAAGACCATCCTTATGGGCTTTGGCCTGGACAGTGATGCTATCCACTCCCCCAACGAACATTTTGGGGTTTGGAATTATTTAAAAGGTATTGAGACCATTCCCTATTTCTATACCTATTTTACGGAATTAAGCGAGAAATAGGATAAATTTGATAATGAAGACAAATCTAGTATTCTTTTCTTTTTTATTGGTTCTTTTTGTGTTCGTGGCATGTACCGAAGATTCGGCTGTAAATCCTGCGGATTCCGTGGAAGATCTGGATGTCGGTGAAGCTTTTGAGATCCGCACAAAAAAAGAGGTGGCCAATGTTCTTATCAATGCCATAAACTCCAACAAAGTAATTACGGGACAACATTGTGGTGATGGTCTTGACCAGAACGCAACTTTTTATGACACCTATGTTGAGGCTTTGGCCAATCAATCCGGAAAATATGTAGGAATCGTTGGTGCAGATCTAGGATTCGTCCCAGGAACTACCTACCCTGTACAAACGCTTATTGACCATTGGAATAAAGGAGGGTTGGTGAGTATCAGTTGGCATGCGGACAATCCATTTACAGACGGTTTTAGTTTTAGGGAAAATTCTGTGGACAACAAGGCCAATATCAACTTTTTATCCCTCATAAAAAACGCTCCCCAAAGCGTTGCAAAAACCAATTATAGAAATGCCTTGGATAAGGTGGCACTAGTTTTAAAAAGATTACAGGATGCGGGAGTGGTCGTTATTTGGAGACCTTTTCATGAAATGAATGGAGACTGGTTCTGGTGGGGCATTGATGATTATAACAACAATCAGTCGAATGAAGCGGACTATAGAGCGCTCTGGCAAGATATGTACGATACCTTCACCGTGGAATACCAATTGGAAAACCTCTTATGGGCTTACGGAACAGCTGAGTTTTTTGGATGGAACGGGGAGGTCATGGCCTATTATCCCGGAAACGATTATGTAGATATCGTAGGCCTGGATTATTATGGCAGTACACCAGATTTCCCGGATTTTGAGAAATTTAATGCCACCGGTAAAATTACGGCCTTGACAGAAGCCGGACCCATCGCCGAAGCCTACGGGAATTGGGATGAGAACCAGATAATCAATGTTTTAAAAGGTAAAGCAGCCTATTTTTTGCAATGGCATAGTTGGCCGGGAGCAGACGTGGCCATTATTAACAATCGTAATGCAAGTAGCATGATGAATAGTGAAGATGCCATTACGCGGGACGATTTTTAATCTTGTTTCCGGATGCTATAACAACATTTGAGGTATTGGAAAAGTTTAAATGAGCTCAATGAAAACCAACCACCTCCACAATCTGCTATGGCTTAATTTGGCCAATGTACTGATCAGTACATCCGGGGCGCTGGGTAAGTATATAGAGATGCCTATACCGGCAGTTATTTGGTGGCGATGCATCATTGCCTTGGTGCTGTTATACGGGTACTGTCGTTATAAAAACATTAGTCTCAAACTACACCGTAAACAAGATTGGCCCAGTTTTATGCTTAGCGCACTGCTTATGGGTGGGCATTGGATTACGTATTTCTACTCCCTAAAACTCTCCAATGTGGCCATTGCACTATTGTCCTTGTACACCTACCCCATAATCACCGCTTTAATGGAGCCTCTTTTTTTTAAAACCAAAATGGACCGCATCCATTTGATTTTAGGGGGCTTCGTGCTCATAGGAGTGGCTATTTTGGCACCAGAGTTGGATTTGGACAGCCAATATACCCAAGGCATCTTATTGGGATTATTATCGGCAGTTTGCTTGGCCTTTAGAACGTTGATTATCAAACAACATGTCAAAAACTATAACGGTACCATGCTCATGTTCCACCAATTGCTAATAGTGGCAGTAGTACTGGCCCCCGTTCTGGTTGTGTATAAAACAACGAACATAAGTACGCAATATCCGTATGTGATTCTATTGGGTGTTTTAACGACCGCATTAGGGCATACCATGCTGGTGCATAGCCTTAAGCACTTTAAGGCAAGTACTGCAAGCATCATTAGCAGTATGCTCCCTATCTACGGTATTGTCATTGCCTATTTTTTTCTGAATGAAATCCCGGCTACAAACACATTTTTGGGTGGATCTCTTATTATGATAACGGTAGTAGTAGAAGCTATTCGTTCGCAAAAAAACTAATTTAAATACTCTACATTTGTAGAATTGAAATATTTGCTCTATGTTTGTAGAGTTAATTCTAATCATGTAGAAGTGCAGTTGTCAAAATCAGAAGAAGAGTTGATGAATATTTTATGGAAGCAAAAAAAAGCTTTTATGAAAGATTTGCTGGATGCCTACCAAGAACCAAAGCCTGCCACCACTACGGTAGCAACGCTATTAAAGCGAATGACGGATAAAGGTTTTGTGGCCTATAAAAGTTTTGGACGCTCCAGGGAATACTATCCTTTGGTCAAAAAGAAGGACTACTTTTCCAAACACGTCAACGGGCTCATCAAAAACTTCTTTAACGATAGTCCTTCCCAATTTGCTTCGTTCTTTACCCGATCCACAGATCTAAGCAAAAGTGAGTTGGAAGAATTAAAAAAAATCATTGACAACGAACTGGAAAAAAAATAACTATGGAAACGTATATTTTAAAGTCCATTGCCTGCCTTTTTGTTCTCTGGGGTTTTTACAAGCTTTTCTTGGAAAACTTAAGCCATCATCATTTTAAGAGAGGGTTTTTGCTCTTTGCCGTGCTTTGTTCCCTAATTATTCCATCCCTTGTTTTTACGGAATATGTTCGCTATGAGGCTCCCGTTATTAGTACGGTGCAACCCTCCGATGGTGTAGAAATGTTCATCGAAACGCCCATAATGCCTGCTCCAGCAACAGATATGGACACCATTAATTGGAACCTGCTATTGTTTACAATATATGGTTTGGGCGTACTTTTGTTCGGATTTCGTTTTCTTAAGAATCTTTACCAGATTCTAAAGCGTGTTCGGAACAATACCAAGCTAAAGGAAAAATTGGTCACCAAAGTCTTGCTCCAACCATTATTACCTCCACATACTTTTTTTAACTACATCTTTTTAAACAAAAAGCAATTTGAAGAAAACCGTATTCCCAAAGAGGTGCTATTGCATGAGGAAGTCCATGCCAGACAACGTCATAGCTTGGATGTGGTTCTTATGGAAATCCTGCAAGTCGTCTTTTGGTTTAATCCTATGGTATACTTGATCAAAAATGCGGTAAAACTCAATCACGAATTTCTAGCGGACAGTGAAGTCATCAAAAAGACACAAACGCCCAACCACTATCAAAATACACTGCTTTCTTACTTATCACAGGAAAGTGCGCGTAAATATCAGTCAGTCAGTATGGCCAATGCCATAAATTATTCATCAATCAAAAAACGATTTAAAATCATGAAAAAAACAAGTTCTAAAAAAGCCTTGGCACTTCGCAGCGCGTTGGCCTTGCCCGTAGTAGCCCTTTTATTGTTTGGGTTTAGTGAAACAAAAACTATCCAAGAACAATCAACATTGGATAACATTCTGACAATTCAAAACCCTGTCGATAAACAATTCATACTGTTGATCGCAAATGGCGAAATCATCCTTAACGGTAAAAAAGTACCTTTAAATTCCTTTGCGACAACTGTTGACGCCTTGACCAAAAGTTGGGAAGAAACGGAATACACCGCCATTCCCGTAATGGCCAACTTTAGCAATACCCCGCTTTCCTTTTTGAAAAAGGTAGAGACGGAATTCCAAAAAACCCACTTTTCAAAATCGAACGAGGGAACGCGTATTTTTCCCGATGGATATGAAAAGAATATTCAGGAAGGCGCCTCTAGGAAGCTTATGGCGGAATACAACGCCTTGGCAAAAAAATACAATGAGATGGACCGCAGTAAGATGCGTATCCTTAAAGGTGATGTAGAACGGTTGGAGTATATCTATAGCATAATGTCTGACAAGCAGAAAGCGGATGCCGAGCCTTTCCCGGATTTTCCAGAACCGCCACAACCACCCCAACCTATCTCAATAGAAAAATTCCATTCACCAAAAAGTACACAGGCCCCTAAGACGGTAAAGGGTACCAAAACCCCAACTCCGCAAAAAACCGAAGCACCTAAAGTAGTTCCAAGTAGAAAAAGTGTTGTCCCTGCACCACCACAACCCCCAGCACCACCAAAGCCAAATCCATTGGACCATATTATTGAAATGGCCAAAAAGGACGCTACCTTTTATTATAAACGCAAAGAAATCAGTGCGGACGAGGCAATCACCCTGCTAAAGAAAAATCCGGATTTAAGTATTAGCACCACAAAAAGGAATAAAGAGCGGCCCGTGGTCAAAATCAGTAAAAATCTATAAGCCGGATTTACATAAATCCATGTTAAAGCCTTCATTTAGAAGGCTTTTTCTGTAACAATTCTCCAATACTTGCGTTCCATATAAAGAACCTGTCCTAAGCCCAGTCGAAGGATAAAACCAAAACGAGCACTATCATGTTACAACGATTTTTTATCTTCTGTTCCGGAGCGGACACGGACATTCTTTCCAATTGTTCCAATGGCGAGCGAAACAAATATGCAGGCATTGGCGCCACGGTATTCTTTACGGCCGTAATGGCATTTATAGCCAGTGGTTACGCCCTTTATACTGTTTTTGACAACGTATATACCGCTATTTTCTTTGGCTTTATTTGGGGCTTGCTAATTTTTAACCTAGATCGCTATATTGTTTCTACCATTAAGAAAAAGGATAGTTTTAAAAGTGAACTACTACAGGCGGCTCCGCGGATTGTCCTAGCGGTCATCATTGCCATAGTAATTTCCAAACCTTTGGAAATGAAGATTTTTGAAAAGGAAATCAATCAGGTTTTACTGGAAGAAAAGAATGCAATGACCTTGGAAAACAAGGAACAGTTGGCCCTACAGTATACGCCCAAGAAGGAGGCCTTACAAGGGGAAATTACCGCTTTAAAAAATGAAATTAGCACAAAAGAGGCGGAAACCAACGCCCTATATAACACCTATATTTCAGAAGCCGAAGGTACCGCCGGTACCGGCCTTTTAGGTAAAGGTCCCGTTTATAAGGAAAAACGGGAAAAACATGATGCTTACCTGCAAGAGCTACAGGCCTTAAAGGAGACCAATGCGGCCAAAATTGCAGGTTTGGAAAACCAGATAACAGCCTTAGATCAAGCGTATGGTAGTGCTGTAGTTTCTTCGCAACCCATCATTGATGGTTTTGATGGTCTTATGGCACGTATTAATGCATTGGACAAACTTCCCTGGTTACCTTCCTTTTTTATATTCCTTTTGTTTTTGTCTATAGAAACGGCACCTATCATTGCCAAGCTGTTAGCCCCCAAAGGGGAATACGATTTTAAAGTAGAGGAGGCCGAAAGTGTTGTTGCTACCTGGGTGACCCAAAAAGTGGCGCAACGAAAACTACTGATGGCCACGGATTCTGCGATGAACCAAGAAATTTATGAGGATATTAAATCCGAAGAAGAACTCTATCGATACAAAAAAGAAAAAGCGGAGGAGCTCTTACGTCTTCAAGCCAATGCTTTTCATCAAACCCAGACCAAAGGGCTTTAAACAGGAATTTTGTTGTAGGCTTTTAAGGCCACCGTTAGGCTATCCTTCCAATGGGGTATGCCAATACCAAAGGTGGTTTTTACCTTGCCCTTATCCAACACGCTGAATTTTGGCCGCTCAGCAGCCGTTGGGTATTCGGATGATAAAATAGGGTTCAGCGCAACCGTAAGCTGTTGCTGATCAAAAATGGCTTTGGCAAAGTCGTACCAACTGGCTACGCCTTCATTACTATAATGGTACACGCCGTAAGCCTCACTTTTTAAGGCGATGATATGAAAAATAAGCTGCACCAAATCCTTAGTGTAGGTGGGCGTTCCCACTTGGTCGTAAACCACGGAAAGTTGGTCTCGTTCCGTTCCTAAACGTACCATGGTCTTCATAAAATTAGTGCCAAATTCTGAATACAACCAGGACGTCCTCAATATAAAATGTTCTTCTAGATTGTTGATGATGGCGCGTTCCCCTTTGTATTTGGTATCGCCATAAAAACCAATAGGCCTGGCAATATCATCTTCTTTATAAGGCTCGTTCAAATAGCCATCAAACACAAAATCCGTGGAAATGTGGATCAGAACCGTAGCGGTATCCTTGCAATTCAAGGCCAAGTTTCGCGCACCGGTACTATTGATACGTTGCGCCTTTTCCGTCTCCGTCTCTGCATTGTCCACATGGGTATAGGCCGCACAATTGATGCAATAGGCGAACTTTTTTTGGTGGAAGGCGGTATGCACTTCCTCAAAATCCGTAACATCCAATTCGGCTGAGGATTTAAAAACAAAATTAAAATCCCCGGACAAATCCCGTACCATAGCTTTTATGGTACTGCCCAGTTGTCCTGATGCTCCCGTAACTAAAATGTTCATGCGGATTGCTTTTGGTTATTATGTTAAAATAAGGCGGTTAAAATTGGGCAAGGCCCTATCTTTTTCCGAAATAATCAATTCCGACTCGTCCAAGATCCAATCTATATCAAATTCCGGGTCGTTAAATAAAACTCCTCCTTCATATGCTTTATTGTAAAAATTATCGCATTTGTAAAAGAAAATGGCTTCATCACTGAGCGTAACAAAACCATGGGCACATCCCCTTGGAACGAACATTTGTTTTTTATTTTCTGAAGACAGTACCGTGGTGACCACCTTACCAAAGGTTTCGGAATCTTTTCTGATATCTACGGCCACATCCAATACTTCCCCTGCTACGGCACGCACTAATTTTGCTTGGGCATGTTCCCCTTTCTGAAAATGGAGTCCCCTAAGCACCCCTTTTATGGAAAGCGATTGGTTGTCCTGCACAAAGTAGGGTTTTAACCCAGATTCCCGTTCAAACTTCTCTTGGTTAAAACTTTCAAAAAAGTAACCGCGTTCATCCTCAAAAACCGTAGGTTCCAAAACCAGGCAATCCTTAATGGCCGTTTTTATGATTTTCATAAGCTTAAGATATAACTTCTAACAATCGCTTGCTGTAACCACTCTTTAAAAAGGGTTCCGTAAGCTTTTTAAACTGGTTTTTTGTTATGTAACCCATTTTATAGGCGGCAGATTCAATGGCTCCTATTTTAAGCCCCTGTCGTTCTTCTATGACCTGTACAAATTGACCTGCCTGCATTAAGGAGGCAAACGTACCGGTATCCAGCCAAGCGGTACCCCTATCCATAATGCTCACTTTTAATTTTCCACGCCTTAGGTACTCCCGGTTGACATCGGTAATTTCCAATTCTCCCCGCGAACTTGGTTTTATATTTTTTGCGATGTCCACCACATCATTGTCATAAAAATAGATGCCCGGAACCGCATAGTTCGATTTTGGTTGCTGCGGTTTTTCTTCAATGGAAATGGCTTTCCCGTTTTCATCAAACTCCACAACCCCATAGCGCTCTGGGTCGTTCACATGATAGGCGTAGATTATGCCGCCATCCGGATTGTTATTGGATTGCAAGAGGTCTTCAAGGCCGGTTCCATAAAAAATGTTATCCCCCAAAATAAGGGCAACTTTATCTTTTCCAATAAATTTTTCCCCAATTAAAAAAGCTTGCGCCAGTCCATTGGGTTCTTCTTGCACGGCATACTCAAAACGACATCCATATTTTCTACCATCTCCCAATAGTTTTTGGAACAAAGGCAGGTCATGGGGTGTAGAAATGATCAATATTTCCCATATCCCGGATTCCAACAAGGTGGAAAGCGGGTAGTAAATCATTGGTTTATCATAAATGGGCATCAGCTGTTTGCTTACTGCCAAGGTCAATGGGTGTAATCTGGTGCCAGACCCCCCTGCTAATATTATTCCTTTCATGCTGTTATTCTATGTGCTTAGGCTAGGCTTGATTTTTTCTTTTCTACGTAGCGGTTCAAATACCAGTCCACGGTTTTTTCAATTCCCGTTTCAAAATTCTCGTCGGCTTTCCAACCCAGTTCATTTTCAATTTTAGTCGCATCTATGGCATATCTAAAATCATGCCCTGCCCTATCCTTAACGTAAGTAATCAATTCTTGATATCCCTTGCCACCTGCCCTAGGATGCTTTTTATCTAAAATGGCACAGACCTTTTGGGCTATATACACATTATTACGTTCGTTACGCCCGCCAATATTATAGGTTTCCCCGGTGGTTCCTTTATAGTACGCCAAATCGATACCTTTACAATGGTCCAGGACATAGAGCCAATCCCTAATATTGGAACCGTCCCCGTAAATGGGAATATCGTCCCCGGCCAAGGCTTTACGTATAATGGTCGGAATCAGTTTTTCATCATGCTGCTTTGGTCCATAATTGTTGGAGCAGTTGGTAGTAACCACGTTCATACCGTAGGTATGGTGATAACTACGTACGATAAAATCTGATGACGCTTTGGAGGCACTATATGGACTGTTGGGTGCATAGGGTGTCGTTTCCATAAACAGTCCCTCTTTGCCTAAAGTTCCATAAACCTCATCCGTTGACACATGATGAAACCTGGAATGTTTGTAGGCTTCCTTATAAATACCGGGACCCACCATCCAATGATTTTTAGCAACGTCCAAAAGATTGAACGTTCCCATAATATTGGTCCGCATAAAAGCATCTGGATCGGTGATGGAATTGTCAACATGGGATTCCGCGGCAAAATGGATAACACCTTGAATATCGTATTTCTCAAATAAGGAAGCTATTAATGCCCTATCACAGATATCACCTTCCACAAAGGTGTACCGTTCATGTTCTTCTATTTCTTTGAGATTTTCCAAATCACCGGCATAGGTAAGCAAATCGATATTGATGAGCTGTACATTACCATGTGCCTTTAAAAAATAGGGTACAAAATTGGAGCCTATGAATCCTGCTCCGCCTGTCACTAAAATGGGTACCATGAATTTTGTATTACATTTTTTGTAAATATAATCTTACTTATTAGGTCACTTCAATTAATGTTGTGAAAGTCTAATTTTTGGTGGTAGAAGGCAGCATTCCAGTAATCCATGGATACCCGCCCACTCCTTAAGCTACCAAGATTTTCTTTCCTTATTCATCTTACATGTTCATATATATCCCTGTACAACAAAACTAGGGTTCCTTTTTTAATACTTCTAGGGGTTACAAATCATTAGTACTACTACCCTACTGCCATTCCCCAAAGGAATAAGGTACTACTTTAAAAACAAGCCCGCCAATGAATTAACAAAATCAAAGACAAACATTACCATTATACGTTATAGTAATGAAGTATTTTTCTTACTTTAGTGCTGTTCACTATAGTTTATATGCTAGAAAAAACTACCCAAAAACCCTATATTATTGCTGTTGATGATGAACAGCTGAATATTGAACTTCTCCGTTTTATTCTGGAAAAAAATGAGATAACCTTTAAAGGTACCAGCGCGGAAAGCACATTTTTTGAATTACTGGACGAAGGCGTTCCGGATCTTATCCTTTTGGATGTCATCATGCCCGAAATTGAAGGTTTTGATCTTTGCGAAAAACTAAAACAAATCCCCGCTTATAAAAACATCCCTGTTATTTTTCTAACCGGAAAAGTACAGGTACGGGACAAAGTAAAAGGTTTTGAAGTGGGTGGGGTAGACTATGTGACCAAACCTTTTAACGAACATGAACTTGTTGCTCGGATACAGACCCATGTAGAGCTCATACGGGCAAAAAACCAAATTGAACTGCAAGCAGAAAACCTTAAGCAATCCAACATGCTCAAGGATCGTATGTTCTCCATTATTGGGCATGACTTGCGCTCTCCTTTAAGTGCGGCAAAACTAAAGATGGACTTTATCCTTAGGGGAATCATTGATCATAAAACCGATGATTTTTTGGACAATACAGTTATGGAGCTCCTAAAAACCATGGACGAGTCCCTAAACCTGTTGCAGAACCTTTTGGGTTGGGCAAAATCTGAAAGTGATAAAATACAGATCATACCAGAACAGGTGGATATCCATGAGCTGGTGGAGCAAACCTTTAGGTTATTGAAGTTAGGTAGCGAGCAAAAGCAAATACAACTGGTGAATACGATAGAAAAAGAGGTGTTCGTCTATGCAGATCTGAATACCATTAAAACCGTATTACGAAATTTAGTGTCCAACGCCATAAAGTTTACACCTATCAAAGGAGTGATTTCCATTGATGGGGTATCCAACGAAGATCGTCTTACGATTTCGGTTACGGACAACGGTCAGGGAATTCCCGAAGAGGATATTCAAAAAATCTTGAATCCTAACGAACACTTTAGTAAACTAGGTACTGAAAATGAACCTGGCACCGGACTAGGACTGGTGTTATGCCAAGCATTTATCCAAAAAAACGGAGGCGTGTTGAACATTAAAAGCACCGTAGGTGAGGGCAGTTCTTTTTGTTTTGATTTGCCCCTCTATGAAAAACAACCGGCTTAAACGGCAATCTCTGCGGTTTCCCCTCCTCGCTTGGCCCGTTCCCAATTCACGGATTGGTTGCCTTTAAGATATCGGGCAAAGCCCAAAAACACGGATAAATTCATGATAAAAAAGTAATACGGAATAAAAAGCACTTTTAACCGTATCTGTCTATTCTCCAAAAACCATCCAAGCAATGAAGCCGCATAAAAGACAACTTGGCCCCAAAACAAGAAACTAAAAAGGCCCAAACCAAAAATACCTTCTTGTTGTGCAAGGATAAAGTTAACGGGAACGATCAATAGCAATAACAATGGTGTAAGCGTCCACCGCAGCACTCTATGGGATATGTACTGAAACGATAAGGTCCCATACTTAAAGAAATTCAATAGGGGTGCCAAACGTACAACGGATTGGATCCCACCAGCTGATATCCTAATTTTTCGTTTTAGTTCTTCCTTTACATTGGCCGATGCGTTTTCTATGGCATAGGCGTTAGGATTGTACTGTATGGTGCTGCCCTTCATAGCGACACGCAAAGAAATCATAAAATCGTCCAAAAGGGTATCTTTTTCTACCTCTTGCCATAATGCGGTTCGAATGGCAAAAAGTTCGCCGGCCGCACCCACAACGGAATACAGTTCTGCATCCCACTTCTTCAATTGTGATTCATACTTCCAATACATGCCTTCCCCTGCCCCAGCGGCACTGTCCGCGTCTTTGGAATAAATTCGTTTTTCCCCGGAAACGCAACCTACCTTAGGATTTCTGAAGAGTCTTACAATTTCCTTTATGGAATCCTTGCCCAAGTCCGTATTGCCATCGGAAAAAATGGTGATGGGTGTTTTTACCTGTCGCATTCCCCTGTTCATTGCGGCAATCTTACCCTTACGTTCCGGTTGGTGCAGAATGGTAACATCACCATATTTTTTAAGCTCTTGCGGAGTTCCATCATCAGAGCCGTCCGTTACCCATAATTGGGTTACCTTTTTCTTGGGATACTCCAAACTTCTGGAATTTTTTACCTTCTGATCCAAGTAATCTTTCTCATTGTAGGCGGCAACAAAGAGGGTAACCTCTGGTTCATAGTCCTCATTTCCTTCAAAGGGTTTTCCAAGACCTAATAGTCGTCTCACCTTAATAATGGCAAATAAAACTAGGCCATAGCCTAAATAAGAGTAAAATATAATGGCCAGGGCCATCCAGAAAAACAATTTTAAATTTTCCATAGCAATTTTTTTAGAGGAGAACTGCCTCTCTTTTTTGTACTTTTTCCCAACTATCGGAACTGAAATTATACTGTTTGACCACCCTTGCCGGGTTCCCAACAACGACCGAATAAGAGGGAACATCCTTAGTCACTACGCTGCCTCCGGCAACAATGCAGTGTTTACCAATGGTTACACCGGCCACCACGGTAACATTGGCCCCTATCCAAGTGGCTTCTTCAACAGTGATCATTGCTGTGGATACCCCTTGTGTATGGATAGGACGGGTAACGTCTTCATAATTATGGTTTAAACCAGATAAAACTACGTTCTGCGCCAAACGAACATCATTTGCAATGGTCACCGGACCTATGAGCGTATTGCCCAAGCCAATTCTGGTATTCCTGCCAATGACCACTGCTCCTACTCCATTATTGATCGTGGTAAAATCTTCAATAGTAGAATTTGTGCCAAGCTCAAAATTGTTCCAGGGCAAAACGTCCATGCGTGTTCGCCTTCGTATGCTTGCGTTCTTCCCTAGCTTATGGTAAAAGGGATTGACCAACCATTTTACCCATAGCCTTGGTCTTGCTTGTCCCTTGGGGACCAACATCCAATGGACCAGTTTTTTTAACCGGGTACTGCTTTTTATGTTTTCTTTAAAACCCATCTTAAGCCGATTTTTTGATGGCCTTATAAATGGCCATTACATTATTTTCCCAGGTATGGCTTTTTGCAAATGCAATGCGTCCCGCGATCAATTTTTGGGAGTTCTCTTCTAAGGCCTTCATTGCCAATTGCACATAGTCTTCTTTGGTCTCTGCCAGGTACACATGGTCCTTAAACATCTCCATAGCCTTTGTCTTTGTAGCCAATGTAGGTTTGCCCATGGCCAAGTATTCATCAATTTTTCTGGGGTAGTTGCCTATGGTCCAAAAGTTGACCACTTGGGGGTTCATGGCCACATCAAAACCTTTAACATAAGCAGGAAGGTCGTTCGCTTGCTTACTCCCCAAGAAATAGACATTATCCAACTCATGCAATTTGGATTTCCGGAAATCCTGATCTTCCGGACCTACCAAAACAATGCTCCAGTCTTTCTTGGCATTTGCCAAATGTTCCAATAACGGGATATCCAACCGCATACTGGTCAAGTACCCAACATACCCCAAAATAGGTTTGGGAATGTCTTGGAACTCATCGGGAATTTGGATAGCATTCTTTGCATCGTTAAAAAGGGAAACATCGCATCCCTGCCCTACCATATAACTTTGTTTGTTGTATTTGGCACCATATTCCGCATAAAGCGTGGAATTGTTGACTATGGTATCCGCCTTCTCAATCAATTTGGGTTCCAAACGTTCCCCGTGTTTTTTCCAATAGGGGACTTTTATAAGGTAATCCCGCATATAATAGGTATACCTGCTAACGGGCAACAATTCTTTTAGGTGGAACCCTAAAAACATAGAACTGTCATTAAACAAAAGCACCTTACCAAAACCCAACCTATCCATGGCAGATTTAATATCCCCGGCAAAAATTTTGTTATTGCGTTTGTTCAATAGCTTAAAAAGGCCATGAAAAGGAATCCAATTGATAGATTCCGTCATGCGTTTGGGATAGAGGTTCCACAGATTATCTTGCACCTTTAACAAATCTGCCTCTTGGCCATTTTTGATCTGGATTCGCTTTTGGATTTTCTCCGTATGTTTTTCCCGTTTGAGGGATGCCCTGTCCATGGGCGGGTTTACATAAAGCACCCTGTTGTGCTTGGCAAACTCCATCGCAATATTTTTGCAATTGCTCCCTATTTCAATATCCCAAGCTTGGATTCCGATAACTACGATATCTTGATTTGTGATCATGGTGCTGTTTTAAGTTCTTTATATACGTCTTCATACAGTTCTAAAACATTGGCAGCCATAGCTTTCCAAGAAAATTCTTTTGCCCGTAGGATCCCTTTTTCCGCCAGCACGGAAGCCAACATACGGTCCTCCACCAAATTTCGCATGGCATCCGCTATTTCTTTTGTGTTCAAAGGGTCAACGATCAAGGCTGCATCTTCCCCGGCAACCTCGGGCATGGAAGAGGTGTTCGAAGTAATGACCGGCACTCCGCAAGCCATCCCTTCCAGTATGGGAATTCCAAAACTCTCCCGTAACGATGGGTAAAGAAAAATTGCACATTGGTTAATAATGGCAGGAAGTTCTGCATTGGGCACATAGCCTAAAAGCTGAATGTTATTACGTAGTTCCGGCGCACCAATATTGTTTAGGAGTCGGTCTAGTTCCTCTTCATTATAATCCAACATCACCAAGGTGTATTTATTTGGATAAGCTGTATTGTAAGCATTAAAAGCCCTAAGTACACCAATGGTATTTTTCTTGGGATCCGTATTCCCCAAAAAGAAGAAATAGTCTTCTGGAAGCCCAAATTTTTTAGTTACGGACGTTAAGGTTTTCTTATCGGCGATTTTTTTAAAATGTTCGCCTACACCATTGTATATTGCCGTTAGACGATCGTCCTTAAAACCAAAATAGGTATTGATGCGGTTCTTCTCATAATTTGAAACCGTAATCACTTTTTTGCTTTTCCGTATTACGGGAGGCACAAAATACCTACGGTACATATTACCTAGTTTTTGGTACCATGTTCCTTCTTTTTTAAATATGCTGATGCTTTCCAAATAGATAATATCATGTAAAGTGGTCACTAAGGGGACCTTTGAAAAAATGGGGCCCGTATTGCTGGTACAATGCAGCACATCACAACCCTCTTTATACGCCGCCCTTGGCAACACCCATTGCTCCCAACCGGGATACCCAAATTTGGAAGTCAACGTTACGACCTTAAAATTCTTGGCAGCGGGAATACAAGTGCTATCTTCATCTGGCCTTACAAAAATGACATAGCTATTGTGATTATCTATTTTTTGTAAGTTTTTAATGAGTTCCAGGGCCACCATATCCATACCGTGCTTCTTTTTTCTAAAAAGTCGTTGTCCCTCAATGCCTATCTTCATGATGTTCTTTTATGTATTAAGCGTACCGTGTTGGGTATGGATAAACTTTTTATTGGCCCCTTTTAGTTTAAAAAGCGATAAAAACAAAATCCCAAACGTTTTGGGCAATGTCCACAAGGCGGATACCGTTTCTTTGGTATAATACTTTTTTGGAACGGCCATTAAAAATGCTAAAAAGGTAAGTCCAGCAGCCGTATACCAGAGGTACGGGGGAACCACGGCTGCAATAGGCAAAACGTTATTATCAATTAAAAAATAGTAAAACGTTATGCCAAGAACAATACCTAAAAGAAGTACCCTTGGAGGGGAAATCATTTGATATACCTTATCTGCAAAATCAATATTGCCTTTTAGGAGCAATTCTTTTAATCCAGAGACGGCAAACCTTTTAAAGTAAATAAATTGGGCAGATAACCATCGCTTTCTTTGATTGGCAAAAACTTCGGTTTTTTGGACTTTCTCATCCAAAACCAAGGCATCTTCCAAGTATTCAATAGTATTCCTACCTTTAAGTAATTTAAGCTCCAATTCCTTATCAAAACCACCTACTGCTTCTACATTGGCCATGGTTTCCTTAAAAAAACGATACTCGAAAGCCATACCGGAACCTATGAGCGCGGAGGATAACCCCAAAACGCGATGGCCTTTTCTAAAAATATGGTTGTTTACTTCTTCGCTTATCGCATCCAATATGGCCATTGGCGTATTGGTATTTTTGGCCACTCGATGTCCTTGAACTACTTGATATCCGCTATTGAACGCGGTATTTATACGCTCAATAAAATCAAATTCCATCACATTATCCGCATCCAGGACCAAGGCCACATCAAAATCGTCACCAATGACTTCCATCGCCCGGTTAAGTGCTTTAGATTTTGTACTTTTTTCAAAAGTCACCTTAACCAGTTTTATAGGCAATCGTTCCAATTTTTGGAGGGTAAGCTCTTGAAAAGAATCTGCAATAACGACTACTTCAAAAAAGGCTTCTGGATAACTTTGCTCCAAAGCCCTTCTGGCCACCTCAACAATGACCGCATCTTCTTTATAACCCGGTATCAATACTGCAACCTTTCGTTTTAAGTCAACCGTATGGGGCTTTGAAAACCGATGGAAACGACCTGCTAGGGAAAAAATAAAAACATACAGGGCCGCGCTGCCAAAATAAGCCAACAGTATAATTTCTAAAATGGCCGGAAAAACATCGAACAACTGCATAAGGGTCTTGTTTTATTTACATTTTATTGGCCCTGCCAAAGGGGTATACTACCCCAAGGTCTACCTGTCCGGCAGACGGCTTTGCCTTTACATTCTAATCTTGTTGCTCGCAACTACCTTTTGGGACCTCCCCCAAGGTAGTTTACGCGAATACAAAAAATCACGCTTCCACAGCAACCTTAATGGTAATTGGCTCCCTGCCAATACTGTAGTAATTAAATCCGTTGTCTTCCATTTCTTCCCGATCATAGATGTTCCTACCGTCAAAAATGCTACGTTCGTTCATGAGTTTTTCCAAAATCCTAAAGTTGGGCATTCTAAACTCTGACCATTCCGTAACCACGATCAAAGCATCGGCATCAATACACGCATCATATTCATCCTTGGCATAGTCAATGGACTTGCCCAAAATGCGTTCTGCTTCTTCCATGGCTACTGGATCATAGGCCCGTATGCTGGCGCCCAAGGCTTTTAATTCTTTTATGATGACCAAAGAGGGTGCCTCTCGCATATCGTCTGTTTTGGGTTTGAACGCCAGGCCCCAAAGCCCAAACTGCTTTCCTTTGAGGTTTTCCCCAAAGTGTTTCTTTATTTTTTCTACCAAAGTGGTTTTCTGTCTGTAGTTTACCGCTTCTACGGCTTTCAATACTTCCAGGGAGTGTCCATATTCATCTGCGGTACGAACCAAGGCCTGTACATCTTTAGGGAAGCAACTACCACCATATCCGGTGCCCGGATAAATGAACTTGTTTCCTATCCTAGTATCAGAACCTATACCCTTGCGTACCAAATCAACATTTGCCCCTACCAGTTCACATAGGTTGGCAATATCATTCATAAAACTAATTTTGGTCGCCAGCATGGAATTGGCCGCATATTTGGTCATTTCCGAGGAAAATATATCCATGAACAACAAAGGATGGCCGTTCATTAAAAAAGGCTTGTAAAGGCGTTTCATTACTTTTTCCGCGCGCTTGCTTTCAATACCGACCACAATACGATCCGGCTTTAAAAAATCATCAACGGCACTACCTTCCTTTAAAAACTCTGGATTTGAAGCCACATCAAACGGGATACGAACGCCACGTTTTACCAATTCTTTCTCTACGGCACTCTTTACTTTATAGGAGGTCCCTACGGGCACGGTACTCTTGGTGATGATTACCTTGTAATCTTCCATATGCTGCCCAATCTCACCTGCAACCCCTAAAACATATTTTAAATCCGCACTTCCGTCTTCATCCGGTGGGGTGCCTACGGCAATAAAAACTGCATCGCAGCCTTGGATGGCCTTTTGTAGGCTTGTGGTAAAAGAAATACGTCCTTTATCAATATTACGTTCCAGCAGGGCATCCAGACCCGGTTCATAAATAGGGACTTTCCCATTGCGGAGCATTTCAACTTTTTTCTTATCTATGTCAACACAAGTAACATTGATTCCTGTTTCTGCAAAACAGGTACCGGTAACCAAACCAACATACCCTGTTCCAATTACTGCAATATTCATTTTTTTATGTTTTTTCTTAATGTTTTGTAAATATTATCTTACAAAATTAAATATGAAAAATATTGTTGTGAAATGCTGGATTTACGTTGTTATCCACAAACCACCAGCATATTCCCTATTGTTGGTACCAATCCAAGTCTTGCGTTCCTCCAGAGTTTGCCCAGTTCACAAATCGAGGATATTGCAATGTAATTGGGATAGCTTCCGGCGGAGGGTTAAAACCTTCAAAGATGTTCATTGCCCAAGGAAGGTTGTTTTCCGTTTTATAGTAGCGGCCTATTGTTGCATCACTAAAATCCGCTCCGGTACCCAAATAATCGGCCTTACTAGTGGGTGGCAAATCCGGCAAATGAATTTCCCTGGCCCGATCTCCATTTACGATAAGGAAAGAATTAAAAGGTACTTCCCCCAAATCCATAGGATCTATAGGTTCAGAAAAATTAATGGTCATAGTAATGGGTACATTAAGCATATTGGTTACATCACCAACTACAAAAATTACGGATTCATTGGCTACAGTTCCGGTTTCCGTACCATTGCTATTGGTCTGTATATAATCTGCATTTAAAACTTGCCCTTCAACACTTGAAATTTTGGTTGTAGCAATAGGAAGTGTAAAAGCGTAGCCATTTTGCAGAGCAGCACCAATATTATCGACCATAAAAGAAGCTTCTATCTTGGTGACCAAACTATTGGCGTTTGCAATTAGATTAAAGGAATATGCCATTGATAGATCATTAAAATCATAATCGCCTTGACTGGGCCATAAATCTTCAAATACCATTTTACCGTTGGAGTTTTCCGATGGCACAAAATTGTTGAAGGCCTGGTTTGGGTCAAAGGGAAAATCGTCCAACTCATCATTGACACCATCACCATCTTCATCATTGGAAACATCGATAGAAGCCAAATTGCCTACTTGTATTGCATCTACAGGATTAGCCCTTGCATAAAAAACGGCATCGTTAAAGTCGTCATCAGAACCGCCATCCCTATTTAAATCTTCAAAACCTAACAAGGTAAGTTCCCTAGCCTCATCATGTAATAATACCATATGGTTACGTAAGGCTTCTGTTGATTCTGGATTAAAATCCGGATTTGAATAATAAACGCCCCTACCATCGTTTACGCCATTGCCTATCCATCCGTTAGCGGCGATAAACCAAGAGATTACAGTATTTTCGGGAAATCTGCCCAAGTAAACGCGATCACCAGGGATCAATCCACCGCCGGAAAACAAGAACGAGACGTTTGGAAAAATTACATTGTGCGTTGTTATTTCGTCTACTGATGATGGTTCTTGGCCCAAAGGATAAGAATAATACCCAAGAACATTGCGATAGCCCGCTCCTTCTGAAACAAAGGTCACCCATACATCAGCTTCTTTGGTCACCACCAAACTGGTTTCCCTACCTGCCAGATACTCTGGATGCGATATTGGAATTCCGCCAGAAACGTTCTCAGGTAGCGACGCATTGATATCATCCAACAAATTTTGTTCAATTACATCTGAAAATGCCAGATTATCAGGAACACCCAAAAAATCAAAAGAATCTATAAATGTATAGTTGTCCACAGCATTTGAGGCTGTAAAAAATGCTCTTTCCGGGGTTTCAAATCTTCTATTGGATGTTTCTTCCCTGCTATAAAACGGACGATAGTCAAAGGAAACCGCTCCATCTTCTATAGGAAGTCTTATATTATCAATAAGACCTATATAATTGGTATACAAAAGCAAACTGTCCGCTTGGTCGCTTATCGTATAGGTATGCTCAAAATGACCAAGCCCATCAAATTTGGCCTTACCTACCAGAACGCTATCTTGTTCAGATTTTTTGGTATAAACTTCAAAAACGGCATTGGACAAGAAACTTGGTGCATCCAAGGTTAGGTTTACGCTTTTATTGGTAGCATAATCAAAATCCGCTGATACGTTCAGTCCTGCCAAAGGACCATCATCTGTGGGGGGACCACCGCTCGTGGGGTCGTCTAAATCATTTTCATTAACGCAGCTTACTACAAGTATTGCCACTAAATAGTTCAATAAAGTTTTGTAGGTATTCATAATTTGAGATTTTAAGGGTTACATATTTTTTAATTCATAATTGCTAAGGTTCCATAGCATAGCTGACCAAAGGGCCTTTAGGTGTTTAAATTCTCTTTTAAACAAAAAGAGAAGGGTGTTTTTAGGAATGGATACCGCCACTTGAAATATCATGCTGACTATCAGTTGGGTCTTCTTAAAATTCCTTCTTGCAAAAACAATTCTATTTCTGGCGATGTAATACGTTTTTAGAGGACTGAATTTTCCAGTAGCCAAAGACTCTTTGTGCAGGATATATGACTTTGGTTGGTAATAAATTTTATATCCGGCCCTTTTGATCATTTCTGCCCAATCATGCTCTTCATAGTACAGAAAGTAGAGCTCCGCCATCATCCCTACCTCATCCACGACTTTTTTAGGGACCATCATGGCAGCACCGTGGATGGAGGCCGTTTCCCCTGGGGTATCATATTTACCATCATCCTTTTGGTGGTAGCCAATACTATTGTTCCTAATGGTCCAATGGTTCATAGGGCTGTAGCCCGCATATTGGATCAAGGTAGGATTCCAATGGAATTTGATCTTAGGGCTCACCATACCAATAGCGGTATCCTCTTGCAGGGTTTTGACCAAGGGTTCCAGAAAATCCGCAGGGACTATGGTATCGTTATTAACGAACAATAAGAATTCTCCCTGGGCTACTTTTACGCCAAGATTGTTTCCTCCTGCAAATCCAAGATTGGTGGCACTCTTGATCAATTGTACCGTTGGATATCGTTCTTTGATGATATCAGGTTTTTCGTTGGGCGAGGCATTATCTACCACAATGACCTCATAATTGGAATACGTCAACTGTTCCAATGATGCCAACATATCCAGGGTTACGGCAGCTTCATTGTAGTTTATGGTAATAATGGATACCAGCGGTTGTGCATTGTCTTTTGTCATTGTATCGCGTTTTTCTTTGCAGCCCACATTGCTGGCGGCAAAATTAATTTTCGATTCCTTGTTCTTTTCCGTTACTTGGAGAAGCATAAAATGGCATACGCCAAAGGAAATTTTAGGCGCTTACCGCCCCTGAAACTCGCTCCATATTTTCATTGGATTCTTCCTTGACTGCTTGTATTTCTTTATCCCATTTGGGCGACCAAAAAATAAAGACCATGGTCGTATACATGAGCAAGCAGGTTGGAAACTGCCCAAATACGCCATTACCGTAAGAGGCCAGCATGATCCCGGCCATTCCACAGACCAAGGCTGTTATTTGCCCTTTTAGCCAATCGTCACGTATTTTATACATCACATTATACGACCCTGTAACCAGGATAAAAAAGAGGATGAAGAGATGCAGGTACAGCCCTACTATACCAGTGTCTGCCCACACCGCTACAAACCAACTATCCGTTGCGGTATTGGCCAAAAACGTATTTGGGGAAAAGCGTTTGCCCCAATTTCCCGTGGATCCAATACCGCCTCCCAACGGTCTTGTTTTCAAATACTCGCTCAGCCTTCTTTGATTGATCCTGCGCATTTCCAAGGAGGCATCGTTAGGATCAAAAGCAGTACGCATTCGCCGTATTTGGTCATTGTCGTTTCCAATGGTCGTGTACTTAAAAAAGACAAAGACGCCTATTCCGGCCACGACCCCCAACACGATACTGGGAATATGCTTGCGCACCAAAATAAACATCACGCCGCCCATTGCTGGAACGGCAATGGCACCTCGGGTACCGGAAATCATCATTCCCAATAACCCGGCCATTGCAACTACGGCACAAAATATTTGAAACTTTCTGTTCTTTGCAAAAAGGGTCAATACACCAAAAACGACACCGGTATGCCCTTGTGAGGCCCCAAACTGACCAGCATCTGAATAGAAAGAGAAAATCCTAAGTTTTCCAAAGAGAATGTGGGTCACGTCCCCACCTGCATCCAGCCATGCTTGCTCCCACTTATCCACACCAAAAATAAGCTGTTGCATTCCCTTCATGGTGGCCAACAAAGAGAGTGCCCCCCAAATCAAAAAGAAAAGTTGCATGTCTGCCCGCTTATTGAATAAAATAAACAAAAGGGGGACGAACAACCATTGGTATAAGGCCAAACCCCGCATGGCATAAAACCATGCAGCAACACTTACCGCTTCTGGATTTACGATTTGCAATACGGCATAACCAAACCAAATGGATACCAATAAGGTAAGCTGTGAACCGGCCCTGTTCCAAGGCACTTTTATTTTAAAAGCCTTAAAAAAAAGTGATAGGTACATCAATACCATAAGGCCATCCATCAATAGGCCCCAGGTCATGGGAATGTAGCGGCCAATGCCCAAAACAAAAAAATTAAAAATAAGTACGGTGACAATGCCAATCCTTGGATTGACAAAAAGAGCCCCTACGTAAATGGCCACCAGCGGTAAAACAACGATGGCAATACCGGCAACCAAACCTTTGGTAGCGGTTAAGTGGGCGGTGAGCAAAACCACGGAGAGCAATAATAAAACCGGTACCGGTTTTTTCATAAGATCTGCCCCATATGTTCTTAAAAAAGGATTCATTGGGGTAGCTGCGTTTTAATATTTTTAAAAAAGGAAAAGCTCTCTACAAACAATTGTCTTATGTGGATCTTCAGTTCTTTTCGCACATAAAAGAAACCCAAAAAGATACCAATGAGCGTAAAGAGTACCGTACCCACCGCTACGGCCACAAGGCTCTTAAAAACGAAAACCGCTATGATATCCACCAGAATATTGGCAGTGGTCATCACCAGGACTTTATAAAGATTATACTTGGGCCGGTTTAAACTGTCCAACAATACCCCGGTAAAACGGTCAATGGGCAACAACATTACGTAAAGCGTAAACACTTTAAAGATCAAGGTGAGTAATGGTAGTGCCTCTTTATACGCTTCACCGCCCAGAATAAGGATAAGCTCTTCCGCAAAAACAAAGCTGATCAAGGCTATAGGTAAAAACAATAGGGTCACCGTTCCAGAGTAGGTATAGAACAAGGTTCTGGCACCCAACTTATCACCTTCCACGCATTTTTTGGACATTCTGGGGTAGGCCGTCATGGAAAAACTATGCAGGGGTATCCCCAATAAATCGGTCAATTTTAAGGGAATGGCATACATGGCGATACCTGCGGATCCCAGAAAGGGGCTTAATCCAATGATAAACGTATCCGCACTTTTTAATAGGCTGGAACTTATTAAGGTGCCCATGGAGTATTTGCCAAAATTGATCAATTCCTTCTCCATCTTTCTATGGGTATGCCTTACATAGGTAAGGCCGTCCCACTGCTTAATTGTACACCACAAGCCCGAAACTAGGTTGACCAAAATATTAACCATAATAATAGGCACAAGCCCCAAACGGAATATCCAATGGTTGGCAACCAAAAACACCAGAAAAAGACCAACATTGGCAAGCCGTACCGCCATCATTCTATTAAAATTCTGCTGTGCTTGAAAGAGTGCCATGGCATTGTTCCAACTTAAGTTTCCCAATGCCAATAGTGGATACCAGACTAAAAAAAGATGGTACCCATAAGTGATTTCTACCTTTAATAAGGTTTTCAAACCCAATAACGACCAACACAAGGTGGCAATGACCAACACCAAAATGGTGTTTATCTTAAAAGTAGCTCCCAATACGGTTTGCTGCACTAAATCATCTGCCCCGGATAATGCCCGTACGGCGGCGGTCCGGGTAAGGCCAAAACGTAAGAGATCTATAAAGGTGGCCAAGGTGATGAACAATACCCAGTCCCCAAAGGCCTCTTTGGGCAATTGCCTTGTCAACAGCATAAAACTTAATAGTCCAGAGGCGGCCACACTTACATTGGAGAGCAATGAAGCCAAGTTTTTTTCCTTTCCCAGTTTTTTAAGTTTACTCCACATTAGGCTATCGATTTTTTATTGAAGAACCTAAATTGAACGATCTGCTTTACAGCTCTACGTATCAAGGATCTTTTCTTGGGCAGTTCCCCTAGAACGGTTTCCATTTCCAAAACTTTGACCCCATTTAGTATGATGGTCGGTTCTGGACCTGTTGTGGCTTGGTTAAAGAGTGTCAACGCGTTCTCATCTGCCTCTCCCCAAGCGCGATTTGCCCGCGTTACCAAAAAGGTGTAGTCCATGGTAGCTGCCAATTTCACCGGAAAAGGGTTTCGTATAATGCTTGGGATTTCCAAAATCACAAAATCAAACTCTTGGGAACTATAGATATTGGCATTCCCGTCAAACTCTTCAATACGGCCTATCTTATACAATTGATCGCTAACTTCATAGTTGATTTTATGGTATTGTGCACTGTCAATACCCAAGTCAAACTCATCATAGGTAATGTGTAAGGTCTTGTACCCCAATTCGCAGAGTTTGGCAATAAGGTTTTGACAAATAAACGTTTTTCCCTCATCATCCTGAGTTGAAAACAGCATATTCACTACGGGTTGATTGCCCTCGGTTTTTTTAAACTGATTGAGCAAGACATTCCTGGAAATTGCGGTAACCGCTTTGTTTTGGATGAATTCATAATCTATTTTTTTATCCTTTAAATTGATCACCGGAAAAATGGAGGATACCTTTAACCCGATCTTATCTTCGGCCCTTGCTGCCGTTTTAATATTGCCATCCAAAAATTCCAGCACCAAAACGGTTATGGCCACCAATAGAAACCCAACAATTCCAGCAACGGCTACTAGCATCATTCGTTTACTGGGTTTAGGGCTAATAGGATAAAAAGGAACCTCTGTCAATTTAATATTGGATTTTAATTCTACGTTCTGTTGACGCAATTTTGCCAGACCCAAACTGTGCAATAGACTAAGGTATTCCCGTTCCGCAATATCAATCTTTCGCTCCAAGCGTTTCATAGTAGCCCCTAAGGGCGAAAAGCGCTGGTACAGGGCATCAAACTCCTTTCGTTTTTGCTCCATGACCTTAAGCTGGGCACCATAGCCTTCATAGTCGGTGGTATAGCGTAACCAATCTGATAAAATACTCGTAGATGCTATGCTCTTACTATCAAAATCGGTTTGATACAATTGTTCTACTTCCTGGGCCAACTCGCGCTCCACTTCTTCTACTTGCACGATTCTATCAGCTACTTTTTTAGTGCTTTCCAATACTTTTATGGAATCATTTTCAATACCCAAGGTTTCCATGGAAATCTCAAAATTAAGTGCGGACAATTTCTTCCTAAGATCCATAATGCTTTCACTGGCAATCCGTTTTTTCTCATGGGTCTCCAGTTTGGTTTCCAAATTGAGGATAATGGCCCTTGCAGCGTGGAACTTTCTGTAGACTTCAAAATATTTAATTTCAAATTCTTCTTTTTCCGCTGCTATATGCTTGGTCTGCTCGTAATAATTGATAACATTATGGGTACGGTTAAAATTGAGTAGATCGTCCTCTGCAATTTTTAAGTCGTTTGTGGAATTGTCCAGTTGGTTTTGAAAATACTTCACCACGGCATCCGATTGGTTCACTTTTATATCGGCATTGAGTTTTACGAATACCTCACAAAGGATGACCAAGGTATTTTGGCAGATGGCGGCATCATCGGACTCGTATTCAATATCTACAAAGTCACTGTTCGATATTCTTCTAAGTCCTATTTTTCCGGTAATTTTCTCGATACTGTAATCTGGATGATCTAGATTGATGAGTTTGTAAATAAAATTGGAGTGATTGGAATTCTTGAGTGCCTTAAAGTTTTCCAAGGTCTTCTCTACGTCGCCCTTTACCACTACCTGTTTTATTACTTCCGGCACCGACTCTTGAAGGCTTTCCATTTTGGCCTGGGAAATGATTTTGGGATTTGCACTATCCAACGCCATATGCTGTGCAAAAAGCTGTAAGCCTACCATTTCAATATTGGTTCTAGCTTTAATGAGGTTCAATAAATTATCATAGGCCGTATTGGCGGCCCTAAAGTCTACTTTGGTATTTTCCAATTCTATGCTGGAACCGGAAGCGATACCCGTATATACCCTTGCTTTGGAATTATACACCTTGGGTTCGTTCCGTGTAAGAAAGAAAACCAAAGATGCCAAGATGATGGGCATGATAACAAGCAGTCCGGCGTGCCGTAATAAGAGCCTAACAAAAAAGAGTAAGTTGAATTTCATTTTTAGATCTCAAAATCATACCCCGAGATACCTCGGAGCGCCATTACCGCTGCCACAAAATCCGATCGCAATAGCTCGTAATTCATGGTGGCCTGGTTCATCATCTGTTGCAGCCTTGTGTATTCCGTAACATTGATGGTTCCATTGGCAAAGTCTTTTTCTGCCCGTAAGGACTGTACCCTAAAATTGTCTACGATAGAGCTGGAAATAAAGAACATGCGATGGATTTTAAGTAAATCGTTGTACATGGAGACCACTTTTTGCGCCAGCTCCATTTCTGCCACTTCGGTTTCAAAACGCGCTTTTTTTGCTTCTCCTTTTTTACTGAGGATATTGGCCCGTCTATTGATAATTGCAGAAAGTGGCAACCTTAAGGAAACACCTACTTGATACCTGCTCTGTTCCGTTGAAAACAAGGCTTGACTTTGGGGATCCCCCGCAATTTGGGAATTGCTTAAATTATCAAAGACGCCATAATTATAGCCGGCTTCCAGGTTAATGTATTGCAACCACGCCCTTTGCTCAAAGGATACCACGCCATCTCGATACTGCTGTTCGTTAAGGGTCACTTTTAAAAAAGGCGAATGCGCCTTTGCCCGCGCTATTAACGTATCTAATGGCGGTAATTTTTTGCTGATGTCATTGTCTTTTAAACCTTTGACAATAAACTCATTAATAGACTGCGCACTGCCAACATTTCCAAGTATTAACAGTAACAGAATCAAAATCTTCCGAATCTTCATCCCTAAACATTTTCTTTTTGAAAAACCGCTTTGAACGTTCTTAAAATAATCCACATATCAATTAAAAAGGCATACTTACCATTGGCATACCCTACGTATTTTACATCCAACTGTTTACGCTCTTCCGTAGACATTTTTGAACTACGCCCCCGTGCTTCCACTTGCCAAAGTCCCGTAATCCCTGCAGGGCCGTTAAAACGTTCCGTCCACTCATCCGTAGTCAACATTTCTGCTTCGTACAACGGTAAAGGCCTGTTCCCCACTATGGACATATCCCCCTTGAGCACATTAATCAATTGGGGCAGCTCATCTATACTCAGCTTTCTTATGATCTTTCCCACTTTGGTAATACGGGGGTCATTATCAAATTTTATGAATGCACTTTTGGCACTCGCTTTTCGCTTCTGGTTGTGTGCTACCTCATCCACGGGGGAATCATCACCAATAAGCATGGTTCCCATGGGGTTATCATCTGTATCTTGTGGTACGATTTCAATAGGCTCCGCATCTTCATGCGCATATTGGTTCAAATGCTCAAACTCCTTTAAGCGTTTGTCCGCATCTGGGTACATGGATCGCAACTTTAAGAAGTTGAATATTTTATAACCTGTTCCTACCCTTTTGGAGATATAGTATACCTTTCCTTTGGACTCTAAGCGTATGGCCGGTATGACCAGCAGTAAAAATGGGGATGCAAGCAACAAGACGGAACCTGCCAAAAGGACATCAAAACTGCGCTTCCAAAAACCTATTTTATACTTTTTAAGCTGTCCACTACTGGAACGTATCTTTTGTTTTCTAAGGTTGGACTTTAATTCCTTTAAAAAATTGACCCTATCCAGCAATTTTTTGAAATCTACCGGGTGCACAAAAAAATCGTCAAACCCATTTTCCATGGCCATAACCTTGTCCGCTTTGCTCAGCGTATTCCCTACCAATAAAAACGGGATTTTTTCTGCGGGATCAAAGGTTTGTTCCACATAGGATTTTAGCTCAAGAACCCTATTGTTGGACAAACTTTCTTCACATAGAAAAGCATCAAGATTATTGTTGATCCCTTGCCATTTTCCATCTTTAAAATCGCTTTGGTTATGTAGCCATTTTAATGCTTGCGAGACGTTTTCTACCATGTACACCTCAACATGTCCATCATTTCTGTGGAATTCTTGGGCCAAACGGGTATTGGTTCCCAAATAGAGAATTTGTGTTGTCTGTTGTGTTAAAACTTCCATATTAACTTCTAATTAGCAGCTTATCCACCCGTATAAGGAGCTCTTCTGGATTAAAAGGTTTTACCATATAGTCATCTGCCCCTAAACGAAGGCATTCCACACGGTCAACGGAGTTATCCCTGCAACTCAATACGATGATGGGGATATCTGAGAACAAACCAGACCTTTTTACCTGTCTTATTAGTTCAAATCCATCCATTTCCGGCATTTCCAAGTCGGTAATAATTAAATCCGGTATATTGCCCTCCTGTAACCAGGTCATGGCATCCATTCCGTTTTCCGTAGTGTTTACTTGGTAGGACTGACCTAAAAATTGTGCCACCAGTTCGCTAAGCGATTGCTTGTCATCAACAACCAATATTTTCATAATTGTAAGATTTGTAGTATTTATATAAACGAAAAGTAGGATTTATATTACTTTATATAAATTCATTGTTGTAAAACGCTGGGTAAATGTGGTAAGAGCAGTATATATGTTAGTCATAGTTCCTATTTTTCCACAACCTACTGCTGCCTATTGAAATATGATCATGTTGATGAGAACCTGGGGCCCCAGTTTTATCCCAGCAGAAAATATCCCCTCGTTTTTACAAAAGCTTATCATTAAAACTACTAGCAAAATGTTAATGTTTAATAATTTGTAAGTTTTTTCTTTCTTTATTTTTTAATTTTGACCGTTCCCCACATTTCTTGAACCGTTCGCTTAAGTGCATTTCATAAGCCAACCAAATCTGTAATGTGATGAAACATTTGTTTTTCTACCTTTTGACATGCCTTTGTGCATTCCCTTTTTTACAGGCCCAAAATTGCAATTGCGATGTTACCTTAACAGGATTATCCGCTACATCTTTAAATCTGATATGGGCCAGCCAAATCACTTACGCTCCTGGTGATACCATTTGTATCCCGGCCGGAAACTATGCCGGTATCCGTTTTTATGATTTTGAAGGTACCGCCAGCGATCCACTGACCATTACCAATTGTGGCGGTCAAGTTGTCCTTAACGAAACCGGCTACTCTGCCATAGAACTAAGAGGTAGCACATACATTCATTTAACCGGTACCGGGGATGCAAACACTACCTACGGTATTAAAGTCAACGGCACTAGTTCTTGGGGTATGGGCTTGGATTTAAGTAAGTTTAGTTCCGATATTGAAGTGGACCATCTGGAAATTGCCAATGCCGGCTTTGCAGGAATCATGGCAAAAACCGATCCCCACTGCGGGGACCCCAACACTTGGAGAAGTAATGGTTTTGTTATGAAGAATCTGGACATCCACCACAACTATATCCATGATACCGGCGGAGAGGGTATCTATATAGGCTTTACGCTGGGCTACAAATTGGATATTGGCCGTACCTGTGACGGGATTCCCATTTATGGCCATTGGCTAGAGGATGTGGACGTGCACCATAATATTGTAGAAAATACGGCTTGGGATGCCATTCAACTCAATCTTGTGCGGACCAATGGCACGGTTAGGGATAACCATATCTACAATTATGGCACGGAGGGCAGATGGGCACAAGCCTATGCCCTAAGCATTGGAGGGGGTACTTATGAGATTTATAACAACTATTGCGAAAACGGGCCTTTAAAAAAAGGTTGGGGCATGCAACTTATTAATGGGGACAGTGGGACCAAAATATTCAACAATGTCATCATTGATCCAGAATTGCACGGTATTTTTCTGCATCCTAGGCATGAGTTTTCCAATACCCAAGAAGGGTATTATGTGGCCAACAACACCATAGTAACCCCAGAACGGGCGGGCATCCATTACAATACTACCATTTTACATCCAATTGATCCAGCTGATCTGCACCAACCCCAGCCAGATGTACCCAGCTATTTTACCAATAACCTCATCATAGATCCTGGGTATGATTTTGAAAATGGGAATACCTGGAAAGGAAACCAGGAAAGTTATATTGATTTTAATGAAAAAATTACGCGTGACAGCCTGTTGGGTAATATTTACACCAATCTTCTAACAAGGGATGCGGACACCTTGCTCCTAACGGACATTCCAAACCATGATTATAGTCCCAATGGAACTACTTCTGCTTTGGTAGATACTGGTACCGACCATAGCAATTGGAGCATCACTTTTGACCTTGACAACCTTGCTAGGCCTTCCGGCACCACTTTTGATATTGGGGCCTATGAATATCTACAAACCACTAATTTTAGGGCAAGGATTCCCGGTGGAACGGATGGTGATAGAACTAGAAATGCTTCTTTGTTTTATCCCAATCCCACAAACCATGGTTTCAGGTTGGTCAACACAAATTTTGTAAAGGCAAGAATGCAGATCCGTTCTTTGGACGGCACGCTTCTATATAATGGTAACTATGATATGAACAAGACGTTTCCAGTAACGGCATTCCCCTCTGGGCATTATATTATCCAATTGATATTGGGGAATAAACAAGAGACGCATCGTTTGATAGTTCCTTAACAAGCTAGGTAAGCGTTTCTATTTCCAAGGCTTTTATGGTCTCTTCCATAATGGAGGATTTCTTATAGAAACGTTCATTACAGAACGGAAAGGGTTTTCCAGGTTCCCTAGGTGGTGGCAAAGCCGTATAGACATCTACGGAAACATATTTAAAAACACCTAAATTGTTCAAATGCATGGCCACCATGCCATCATCGCACCCAGATACCGCTTTTAAATCTATGGGGTAGCCAATTGGTGCCAAGGCTTCTTTTCTATAGGACATGGTCACAGCCCTAACGAACTTTATTTTGTTGATAAAACTTTGCGAAAGTTTCCATTTAAAATAACGCACTTTTAACCAATTCCTAAGGTTCATTTTTGGTGTCAAACCAAAATCATGGATATAACTCTTGGACACGGAATAGCATAGGACCAAGTCTTCTTCCTCAAAAAAGGGCAATACCATTTTATCAATGTAATAAGGATCATAAATAGAATCTGGATCCATGGTACAGATAATCTGTCCGCGCGCGGCTTCTAAACCGCGCTGTCTGGCATGGGTTATGCCTTGCCTCTTTTCCTTTACCACTTTTGCCCCCACTTGCGCCAAAATATCCAAGGTTTCCCTATCCGCGTTATTATCGACAAAGATCACTTCATACGGAATTATGGTCTTTAGATAGGAAAGCGAAAAAAGATGGGCCAATAGGTGCTGTTTTGCCCGGTATACGGGTACGATCAAACTGGCTACCGGATGCGCTACTTTGGACAGTAATCCAAAATAATGGGTCAAACGGGAAAGTTCCTCGGTATCCAATGCACTTGGCGTACGATCAAAGTATTTTTTATAAAAAGTTACGTGCATCATAATGGTTTTAAACTCTATCTGAACTTAAAATATAATCTGTCCCCGTTAGGCTCATTATATCCGCAATATCAATATTCTCCCTTCCAACAATGGACAGTACTTTTTGATTCTCTGCTACTTCACGGTAAAGTTTTTCAAAAAAAAGTGCGGCGGTAGCATCCATTTCCACCACTTTTTCAATACTGAGTACTACAATTTCGTGTGACTCGAACACCGAATCAAAGTATACCTTGAGTACTCCCAGGTTATGGGTGGTTACGCTTCCGCTAATTTCAAAAAGTCCATGATTTTCCCTAATTTCTAAGGCCATAGTTTTCCTAATTTAAAGTTATAATTGGTTATTAAAGTAAATTGAGTCTTTCCATAAGGTTAGGGCGTTGCGACCTACTTATGGGAATAACGCTCCTATCTATCAATACACTATTGTCTTGAATATCAATGATTTTTGTATAGTTGATAATATATGATCGGTGGATTTGCATAAATACGGTCTGTGGCAGCTTGTCCTTTATTTTTTTTAAGGTAGAATGTACCCGGTGGGTCCCATCAACGGTCTTTATTTCAATATAATCGCCCTGCGCTTGGATCAATAGGATATCCTTAAAGTTCAATTTTATCAACCGTCTATCAATATTAATATAGAGATATTGCTCCCTAACGGAGGTATCGTTATTTGCCAAGGTGGTACTATCCTCACTCGCCCTAAGCAAACGCGATGCGTTTTTGAGTTTTACCAAGGTTTTTTGAAAGCGTTCCGGGTTGATGGGCTTAACCAAATAGTCAACGATAAACTCATAGGAATAGGCTTCTGCCGCAAACTCCGTATCCGAGGTCGTAAAAACCACTTTTGGTGGGTTTTTTAAGGTTTGGATAAAATCCACTCCTTTTAAAATGGGCATATGGATGTCCAAAAAAATAACATCCACCGTATGTTGGCTTAAAAACTTGAGTGCCTCCACTGCGTTTGGGAACTGTGCAACAACCTCCAGTTCTGGACTGCTTTCGCACAACCCGGCAACTATGGCCCTGGCCGTTGCTTCGTCATCTACGATAATACACTTCACGATACGTAATTTTTAAAAATGAATGCTTCAACTGTCTGGAGTATCCTAAAAAAGTCTTCCTTTAATTTCATCTCCCCATATTTTAAATCTTCTTCATATTGTATGGCCATGTGATAGCTGCCGTTCATACTTAATATGCCCAGCTTGTGCTTTATCTTATGGACTACTTTTCCGGCCTCCTCCAGCTCACCGGAACCTAAAAATTTGAGGTACTCTTCCTTTTCCCTAGGGAATTCATCTTGAATGATATTCAGAAATTTCTTTTCGAATTCCTCATTGCCTCCCGCAACTTCTTTGATATAGTTAAGATTTGGTGTTTCAGTCATTATATTTGGGTTTTAATGGTAAAGAAAAATGTGGTTCCTATACCCTCTTCAGAAGAGAGCCAGATATCGCCTTTGTAGTAATTGATGATTTTTTTTACCAAGGCTAAACCTATTCCGGTGGTATTGGCTTTGTTTTCCAGCTTTTTGAACATACCAAAAATCCCAGTCTGTAGGTGTGGTGGAATTCCTTTTCCATTGTCCTTTATGCTAAATAGCCAATTGTTCCCTTCTTCTTGGGCTTCAATTACTATAAATCCTTCGTCTTCATCTTCAAGGGCGTTTACCGCGTTCATGATCAAATTTTTGAACAACTGTTCCAAACGGTATTTTCCAGTATACAGCTCTGGCAATTGGCCTTTGATAAGAATCTTAATGGTCGATGGCACGTACATGGTATGCTCGATCTCCCGTATCAACATATTTAAATCCACATTGACCATTTCCTCTTCTAGGGAATCAATGGTCGCATGGCGTAAAATGCCGTCAATGAGATTGTCCATTTTGGCCAAATTTTGAAAGATAAGATCAAAGCTATTTTTGTTGCCTTCCTTAATTTCCGCATGGCCATCTTCCAGCACCCAGCTCACCAAGGAATGGATGTTCCGTATAGGTGATTTAAGATCGTGCGAGACCATATGGGCATAATTGTTCAAAGACTCGTTTTGCTGTTCCAAATTGCGTAGCAGCGAATCCTTTTCCGCCGTCATCTCCACAATTTTATAGGTTTGGTTTTCTATGTTTTCTACCAAACGCTGCGGGTCAAAACCAAGTTCAGATTGCCTTTTACTGGATTTGTTCTCCATGTACATCACTGCTTTGCTTAGGGTGTCCAGCACCTTTCGTTGGCTCTCCGTTTCTTTATTTAGCCTTTTGTTGGCTTCATAAAGCTCTTTGGAACTTAATGTCGTGGCACGTTGGATCATTCGTAATTTTTCGTCATAATCTGAATAGGACTTGTCCACGGCCTCAAAAAAAGCAGCAATACCCGGGTGGTCCTTTAGTTCCTCCGGGAGATAGTTTTTTATTTGTCGTCCTAACAACCTATGCATCTATTCACTCATTAAGGTTAATGTCATGGTCTGGTTATGCAATTGACATGCTTTGCTCCCGGTAAAAGGGGCCATTTCCCCATAGGAATAAAACCCGGTGACCTTTGCCTGTTGACCAACGATGTCCACAACTTCCTCTACTTCTTCCTCTACCCTACCGGCCAGCACTAATTTTCTGCCAACACAACTGACCAACAATGCCAGTTCTGGCGATTTATTGCGGCCTTCCATAGCTTGTTTTGCGGCAGTGCAGGCCCCATTGGCAATATCATCCATGGTGGACATCATCAACTGTACTTTGGAATTCACAGGTACGTCACCGGCAAGTATCATGGAATTCTGTTCTTCATCAATATTTAAAATGGTACGCACCAAAGCTTGGGAATCTTCTGATTGCTGCACCCGCAATGGGTATAACAATGCTGCTTGCGGCAATTCTGCCGCTTTTTCCCCTAAATATGTTTTGTACAGGTCCAATGCGGGTTGACCATCAATTTCATAAAGCACATTGCCCACGGAACGTGTTATGGTCCGTTCCGGTCCAAAAGGGGTCCAACCACCATAATTGGCGTAAGAGACCTCTAAAGACGATCCATAAAAACCTATGGATACCACCTCTCCCTGTTTGGGGTTTTCATTATGGGAGGCCAAGGTTTTTTCAAAACGCGCCCCATCACCACATAGCCCTCCGGTAATAGAGGATGTAAAATCATCATCTGCTTCCAAACCTTCTATTAATCCGCTACCATTTACAAAACTGCCATCGGACACCACAAACAAATGGCGTAAGCCCTCTTTGTCGAATTCTTTGGATATGGCCCTACCCATATCCTCAATATTTTCATAATCCATAAAATTCCTACTGACAATATGATAGCTTGTCTTGGCAAATTCAATGGCCGTTACGGTAATGGTATCATCTAGGACTTCTTCCCCTAAAATCTCACCAGAAGTAGAGCCAAAAACCAGCTCGCCATGGGGGTACATTTTACGTACCTCACCATAGATCGATGGGTCTTCTAGAAGAAAACGGTCCCCAAAGACAAGAACTAAGGGTTTTTTCAATGTATGGACATGGTCCAACTCCCATACGCCTTTTATTTTTTTTGCCTGATTAATTTTCATACACTTATTTTTTAAGGGTGAAGTAAAAGGTTGTTCCCACACCTATTTCACTTTCTAACCAAATGCTTCCGTGATAGATATCGATGATTTTTTTGACTATGGAGAGTCCTATTCCCGTGGAACGTTCATTATTTCCAATGGACTGGAATATTTGAAAGATTTTCTCATGGTATTCCTTTGGGATTCCTACCCCGTTATCTTTTATGCTAAACTGCCAATGGGTAGCGGTTTCTTCATATGCTATTTCCACCAAACCGTCCTTTTTATCAATATTTACTACGGCATTGCTAATGAAGTTTTGAAACAGTTGGTGGATCTTGGTTTTATCTGCACGGATTACCGGTAATTTATTGGTCCTTCTTATACGTACATGATCGGGTATAAAGATGATTTCCTCAATACTGTTAATGATTTCATTGACATCCACATCCGTATTGTCCAGGGCTTTATTGTTTATGGTGGAATACTTTAAAATACCCGTAATAAGTTTGTCCATTCCCTCTACTTTCTCCACCATCATCTGCAGGTTATATTTACCACCATCATCCAATTTATCCTTATAATCCTCATACAACCAAGTAGCCAAAGCACTCACACTGCGCAAAGGCGATTTAAGGTCATGGGAAACAATATGCGCATATTCTTGCAAGCCCTTATTGCTTTCTTCCAATTCATTGACCAAAGCTTGTTTTTGAATCTCCAATTCTTTCTGTTTGGTAATATCCAAATGGACACCTATGGAACCAATGACTTTTCCTGCCTCATCATAACGTGGTGCGGCACTGATCAACCAATGACGGGTTTCACCGGTATGCAAACGGATCGCTACCTCATAAGAGTCCGTGTTGTTGTTTCTTCGTTTTTCAAATTGTTCCTGTATTCTTTTCCTGTTCCCCTCATCTAAATTCATCACCTCCATGACGTTCCTGCCCACAAGATCATCCACATGTATCCCGATCATTTCGGAATACCTGTTGTTTACTGATAAAATTTCGTTCTTGGACCCTATTTCTACCAAACCCAGATTCATATTGGCAATGATGCTACCGTACTTTTCCTTTTGTTTTTCCAGGTTTTTACGATAGTTCTTTTTTAGGGAAACATCGGTATAACTCCATAGATGGCCTTTATATACATCATCTATGAACAACGGGATATAATCGCGCTCAAAGGTTCTCCCATCTACCAATTCCAGTTCATCGGAAAGGGCGAGTTCCCTTTTTTGCAAGACGTGGTTTATTCTTTTTACGGTATGTTCCGGATCCATAAAAAGATGTTTGTATTTTTCCAAAGAGCGTTCACAATTCACGCTTTTTAGTTTTTCTGGTGCCAAGGGAATATGGAACAAATCACAGAATTTCTGGTTGGTCAACACCATTTTCCGGTTTTCATCCTCTAAAAGAATACCGTTCTGTAGGTTACTAATAAGGGAAGTAAGCCGCTCTTCCGAGGCACGTAATTTTTCCTCGGATATCTTGTCATGGGTAATATCATCGATCATGGCCACCTTATAATCGATAGCCCCTTTTTCATTACGTACCGTACTTACCGATGTTTTGCCGTAAATGGTAGTACCGTCTTTCTTATGGAATTTCCTAATAATGACAAATTTATCCGATTCCCCACGTTCATTATCCTCTAAAATGTCTTGGTAAAGGCTAATATCTTCTATGGTGGAAATATCATCCAGGGTCGCTTTTTTTAGTTCCAGCTCTGAATATCCCATGAGTGCCGTAAAGGTTTGGTTGGCCTTTACAATATGGTTGTCCACAATAAGAAGAATGCCCAAAGATGAGTTTTCCACGATAATATCTTGCTGACGCTTTTGTTGCTCCAGCAATTGTTTTATTTCTTCTTCTCTGGTAATATCCCTAATTACCCCTTGTGCGGCTATGGGTTTGCCTTTTTCATCATATATTAAGCTGGCATTGATGTTTACATACTTTTCTGTGCCATGCTTGGTTTGTATACGAACATTGTAATTCTTTAAAATCCCTACTTGTAGCAGGGTTTGAAAAGATTCCGCCGTATACTCCACATAATCGTTATGAACCAGTTCTGCAAGCATTACATCTTGCTTGGTGTGGTCAAACCCCAAGAATTCACGGGCACTTATGTTCATATTGACAACCTTAGTGGTCATATCCATAACCACATAGGGATCTATAATGTTCACAAAAGCACTTTCTACATTGGTATCCTTCTTTTGCAATAGGGCTTCCAATTTTCCATTGGCTTCTTTAAGGTGTAATGAGGCATCATAAAGTTCCTTGGATTTATTTTCCAACAGCCTTTCGGCCGCCTTCCTTGCTTTTTTCTCCCGCTCCAAAGCACGTTCCAAAAGTGCGATATCCGTACTATTCATTTTGATGGATCTCAAATTGGACTTCTGTTCCTGCTTCATTCAACAATTTGTACTCTACCTTTACCCCCTTTGAAAAATGCTCAAAGGTCTTTACGATCAGGCCATGGGCCAATGCATAAAGTCCACGTGAGGAACAGTAGATCATAGAAAGCGTTTTTTCCGTTTTTTCTAAAATCTTAAAGGTGGGCAGCTCCGCTTCTGGATACAGTTTTTTTACATGTACGTGTATGTGGTCCTCTATGCTATACAATAACCCTAATGGATTTTTATAGCTACTTACCACTTCTGGGTGGGATTTTACCAGACCGTTAAAAAGGTAATGTCCAAAGGAATACTGCAAATCCTTAATGGAAAGCTTGGTTTTTTCACTTAAAGAGGTCAAAAGGAGGACCATTTCATTAAAGTCATAAGTCCCTACCGAAGTATACGCACCTTCCGAGGGAAGATCGGATTCTTCAATAATGGCATCTACGGTTTCAAGACCATGTTCAGCCTCTACCATTTCCAAAAATTCGGTGAATACAATTCCTTTCATAATACAGAATATTATGATTTAAAAGTAGGAATTATACTACTTAATATAAAAATATTGTTGTGAAACGCAGAATTTTGTTAGGCTTTGACAAGCTCGCTAACCTCCCAATATTCAAAAACTTTATTAAGTTTTTTTTCGTAATCCTCGTATTTTAAAGGTTTTATGATATAGCCCGCGATCCCTATCTCAAAACATTTCAATAAATCGGTCCTATTTTCAGATGTGGTCAAAATAATTGTAGGAAGATACTTTAAGCGTTCGTCCCCTTTAAGGATATTCAAAAATTCAATACCGCTCATACGGGGCATGTTCAAGTCCAATAGGATGATATCCGGAAGTGGGGTATTCTTTAAAATATCCAATGCTTCTTCTCCGTTTTTAGCTTCGGTAATTTGGTGTTTTGTGTCGAACTTAGAGATTGCACGTTGCAACTTCATGGTCTCGATCATATCATCTTCTATAAAAAGTACGTTCATGACCAGGGATTTTTATACATTACAAAGATGGAACATCCAAACGCAAATTTTTGGTTTACAAAGATTAATAGGCGATTGCCATAGATGAATGGTAATTTTCCTTCGTTTAAATTAGTAAAATTATTCTTACAAATTTAAGCTATCCCAAAGATTCTTAGTTTCTTTCCAGCTCTTCCCGCTTGTATTTTGGCATTTTAGCTACCACTAAATCGTAGGAATGATCAATAAGTTCCATAATGTGCTTAGGCTCTAAACGTTCTAACAAAAGGGTATTCCAATGCTTCTTACTCATATGGTACCCCGCAATGATATCGCCATCGTAAACTTCCCTAAGTTCCAAGGCACGTTCTGGATCGCATTTAAGATTGGCCTGGGGCGGTAGCCGTTCCAAGGGCACCAAGGCATACATTTTACCCAATACCTTAAACACCAAAGTGTCCGCATCAAACGGAAAGGATTCCGTTGTCCCTTTTTTGGCCATGCAGTATTCCCTAAATGCTTCTACATTCATATACCGTTGGAATCATAAACGATTACTTTTTCCCAGAGATCCTTACAGGCAGCAATAAAATCTAAATGGGGCTGTTCGGTTTGGTAACCTTCTTGAGCTTCGGCGGATTCAAAGGTGACGATCAGGGAATATGTAAAGGAGCCATCTACAACTTCTCTTGTGGCCTTTGGTGGGGTTCCAATAAAATTGGTTTTTGCATAGGCTGAAGTAGCCAAGAACTTTTTGAGTTCGCTTTCAAACTTTATGCGATCTTCCGGCGCATCCGGATTTTTAAACCAAAAATAAACGGTATGGGCAAAGGCAGGGTCAAAGTTCTTTGTATTGTTTGATTCTTGTGCCATCATAGGTATGGTGTTAAGGGCAAAAACTGTTAGTATCAATAATTTACGCATCATTTCTTTTTTAGTAAAGGTTTTTCTTTTTGTTCAATTTCCAAAGCGGAATAATCCAAAGTCCAGCCAATGGTCTGTACCATGTTCTCTATTATTAAAACGGCTTGTAAGGCTTCTTTCTTGGCCGTATCTATCAATCCGCTTTCCGGAATTTTTTCCCGTATATGCTGTTTTGCATTTTGGTTAAGTTGGGTAAGGTCATCCGGGGAAAAGGAATTGAAAAAACCGTTCTTAACATCATAAAACTGGATGTCCGGTTCTATGGAGAGGATTTCCGGCTGCGGAAACTGGGTAAGTACCACCTTCTTTTTATCCGTATCCGCCGTTAAGTGTATTTTTTTAAGGTCGTACCCTATTTGGGCTTTGGCATTAATGACCACTAAGGCTTTTTTCTTGCTGCTCAAAATGCTCATAAAACCGTCCTTAATATTCTCGTACCTATAGATTTCCGCAAAATCACCTTCTACGGATACTAGTTTGCATACGCTCTTGATCTTATCCAAAATTACGGTAGATTGGTGTTGTGTTAATTCCTTGCGCTTTTTTCTGGTAAACAGACCGTAGAGCCAATACATGAGTATGGCCCCCAAAATCAATCCTAAAAACGCTTCTACCAAACTATCCATTCTTATTTCCTATTTCCCCTAAATGGGTGTACTTAAACCCTTTTTCATACTTTAACCCATACCCAAATATCCTATCCATGGCAGCATGGGAAAACAAGATGATCCCTACCAATTCCAAAATAGGCATATCCAAATAACTACGTCCGATCAAGAACAATACAATAGCCAAGCCTCGGTGATGAAACACATTGTAGGTAACAGCCCCTACTTTATTACCAGCAAGATAGCCCAACATGCCTACATCCGGCGTCAGCAATAACACAAAAAACCACCACCACGCCAAATCCAATTGCATAAATAGGTAGCACCCTAAGAGCAACAGCATAACTTCCTCTAGCCGTATCGTTGTTTTCATCATCAACTTATTTCATATAATACAGGTCTGCTAGGGCTGGCATCGTTATCAATGGGCGCTACCTGTAAGTTTAAAAAATAGGTGCCATCAGCAATAGCATTGGGCACAAAAATAAATTCAGTTATGGTAGCTTCCATTCTAATGCTCCCGTAAACATCCCAAAAGGCATGGTGGCCGGCAAGAACCCCCTCATCCTTCTCCCTGTCCACAGAGGGCAGATCCAATAGCAAATGGTCCACTCCCTTAGTACGCAAAAATACGATAGCGTCTTCTTGTAAGTAGGGCGGATTGGTATGGGAATACTGCATATTTTTCTTGCTTTCTGTATTGGGTAAGGTCCTGATCACAATCGCTTTTCTTTTTTTGTTCCCCAAGGCGTACTGTAGCTGTTTCTTGGAAATCACAAAATCGTCCCCCATTTTTTCCGGTGCCACGGTAATCAATTCCGCCAGAAAGAAAAACTGTTTTAAGTTTTGGTTAATGGAATGTACTTGCTTGGTAATATGACCCGCGCACTCGGTATGGGTCACGTGGGAATGCGGATTGAACCAGATGTTATTAAAGTTGACCGATGCCCCGGAAGCCACGGCCCCGACAAACCCATCTTCTTGATGGGGCGTTATCGTCGGTGGTTTTAAATACCAAGCACTGACATTCTTATCGTTTCCCTGTAACGCTATACTGATATCCAAGGGTTTGGAAAGGTCAATTTTGTAGTTTCTGGAATTGTATTTTATCGTAGCGATCATGACCGATAATGTTATTAGCCTGATAAATTTACCATAAAAAGGTCTGATGCTATTCCATCTGCCAAGAACTTTCCGTTTTTAGTGGTCAAAAGGGTATCCCCATCTAGGTACAACAGCTGTTCTTCTATATGCCTTTGGGATTGCAACAAAAGGTATTCCTTGTATTTTTCACCGTATTCTTGGGCGATACGCAGTAGGGAAACCCCCCAAATGGTTCGCAATCCCGTCATTACATACTCATTGTATTTGTCTTTGGTAGAAAGCACTTCAACTTCCATAGGGAGTTCCCCTTGGGTAATGGTCGTTATATATTTTGGGTTGTTATTCAAGTTCCATCCTCTCCTTACGCCATCATAGGAATGTGCCGATGGCCCTATCCCCATATATTTTTTTTGCAACCAGTAGGCAGTATTGTTTTTGGAATGAAAGCCCGGTTTTCCAAAATTGGATATCTCATAACAGTCAAATCCCACATCGGTCAGTACCTCATTCAAGATGTTGAATTGTTCTTGGGCAACCTCATCATCAACGGGTTTTACCAATCCTTTGTCCACAAACTTGGCCAAGGCCGTTTTGGGCTCTACGGTAAGGGCATAGCTGGAAATATGGGGAACATCAAAAGAGAGTGCTTTTTCAATATTTTGACGCCAGCGCCCATTGGACATATTGGGCATTCCATAAATGAGATCTATGGAGATATTTTCAAAATACCGGGTAGCCAATGTGATGCAATCTTCTGCTTGTTGGGCATTGTGCGCCCGGTTCATTAGTTTAAGATCTTCTTCAAAAAAAGACTGTACCCCTATGCTTAATCTATTGATGGGACTATGCGCCAAGGCTAAAATTTTAGTCGCCGTAAGGTCATCGGGATTGGCCTCCAATGTAATCTCTGGGCTCCCCGTTACTTGATAATTTTCATTGATCGTATTTAAGAGAAACCCTATTTCTTTCACTTCCAAAACCGAAGGGGTGCCACCGCCAAAGTAGATGGTCTCCACCGTTTCGTCATTAAATTCTTCCCTACGCAAAACGAGCTCTTTGGCCAAAGCTTGTACCATGGCTTCCTTTTTACCCATACTGGTAGAAAAGTGGAAATCACAATAATGACATGCCTGTTTGCAAAAAGGAATATGAATGTAGATTCCGGACATGTGGACAATTAGCAATTAGCAATTAGCAATTAGCAATTAGCAAGATTAGGTCTTTTTGTTTATTCGTGTCGACTTTAGAATGGAAAACATAATTTTAGAGAGTTCATCAGCATCTTCAATTAGGGCGTCTGCTGTTGATTCTTCCAAATAATCTGTATCTTTTAAAAGGTTTAACCAGTATTTTGTCTCTAGACTTTCTTTATACGCTACTGAAATTTTTGAACTAAAATCGGCTTTGGAAATAGCACCGTTTGCTTCTGCAACATTTGCCCCAATGGACGTACCGGAACGGACTAACTGTTTTGATAAGATATACTCGTTAGCGTTCAAATTTTTGTATAGCTTAATGATGTTCAAAGCAAATTTGTAGGATTTAGCAGCTAAGGGATTGTTCTTCATAAAAGTAGATTAAGGTATTTATAGTAGTGTGTATTGTTCATTGCTAATTGTTTATTGTTTCTTGTCCACCCTTTTCTCATTTTGTTTTACAAAAGCGGCCCAACCGCTATAGCTTTTCCCAACCTCAATGCGGCCTTCGTTATAAAAATGGCAAACGGCAGCGGCCAATCCGTCCGTGCTGTCCA
>CALGQU010000020.1 GCA_937959125.1 uncultured Croceitalea sp. | reverse complement strand
CATATTCTTGGGCAGTTGGGTTCATATGTACTTGACCGTCCAGTTCAACAATCAACTTTTCCATTGGGCAATAAAAATCCACAATATAAAAGTCGATACTATGCTGTTTATGGAACTTTCTACCCTCTAGTTGTTTTGCTTTTAGATATTTTCACAAAAAGGCTTCTGCTGGAGTTAAGTTTTTTCGAAGGGCTCTTCGTCTTTCCAGAAGTTCTTTTTTGTTGTGATGCCTTCTCATTCTTGCAATTTATGAAGATTGAGTACAACTCGTAATTTGATAAAAAAATATATAGCTCCCCTCTTACATTAAGAGGGGAATGAATTCTGACCAAGGGGAAGAAGAAAGGGGAGATTAGTTTTGGTCTGTACTGGAATCCCTTCGTCCTGAAGACCAATTTTCAACCAAAAATAGTTCGTGCAAATACCGTCCCGGAGCCAAGGTAAAGCCCCCAGCAATACCAATGGCACCAATATAGAGCAAGACCATTTTACGTTGGTGCGCTTTGACCTTGCCTCTTTTAATTGCGGTATATGCTGTAGGAACGGTCCAAAGCGTTAATACACTAAATAAATGGATCCATCCAAAATGGCTTAAGAATTGTGGCCCCACAGATGCCGGCATAAACAGGGTAAGTATTGCGGTAATCAACATGAGAACCATATATATACGGCCCAATTTTCTGTGTGTCACAGTTCCTTTTTTAACCATTAATACATAAGCTCCTAGAAAGATACAGGGCACTACGGTGATAAGATGTGCGTACATTAAAAAATAGTAGTCCATAGGTGTTAGGGAGCTTAGTTTACGGCGGCGGAGGTATCCGTAATAATCTTCCATGCGCCATCCATCTTTTTAAGGATGAGCATAAAGATGCCCTTGGCATCACCCACTTCCCGGGTCAAATAAAACTCGCCCATTACGGAATAAGCTCCTTCATTGATTCTAGAGATATCATGGAGCACAAAATTGAGCGTCCCAAAATGCGCTCTGGTCGGGTAACTTTTTTTATAACGGTCCAAAGTGCTTTGCCATCCTTTGACCACCCCGCCGGCACCGTAAAATTTTAAGTCCTTTGACTTCCAGTAGGTTTCCATAAAGGTCTCAATATCATAGTTGTTCCATGCCTCTTGTTGGGTACGCAATACAGTTTCAATCGCTTTTTTGTCCTCTTCCAAAGTCGTCTTTTGGGCAAGGACGGAAATGGAAAAGAATAGTAGTACAAAGGGTAATGTTTTCATAATGAAGTGTTTATTGGCACCGCCAAAGGTATAATACTCTAAGGGCCTGCCCGTCCGTTAGGCGGGCTTGCATCGAAATTAAACTTTATTTCTTTCTAATTACCTCCTATGGTCGCTCGTAAGCTAGTCTACTACGCAAAAAATGCGATAAGACCGATAATAAGCAATATAAAGACCACTGTAAAGAAAATCTTCCAAAAGCTATAGGGGCGTGTTCCAGAAATGCTTCCGTTTTCGCCATTGATAAAAAAATTATATTCCTTGCCATTATAGCGATACGCACTCACATACATAGGCAATAGAATATGTTTGAAGGTTTCTTGGGACAGCTTCATGTCCATATGGGTTACCCGTTGGGTATCCCCGCCAATGTCTTGTCTGCACCAACGTTCTGCAATACGTTCCGCTTCGCCTTTAGCGGATAAATGTCCTTGTTTAAGGGGAATGGTATATTTCTCGGTAACAAAACCGGATAAAAAACTGGAGTTAAAAGGTTGCAACAGTTTCAGGTTCCACCGCGCTATTTTAGAAGGCACCCTGCCCTTGCGTTGTTTGGAGGCTTTGACCAAGGTATCGTCCACAAACCCAGAAATGTTTCCTGATGCTGGATACCAGCGGGTTTTCCTAACCTGTTTGGTTACGGTCTTGCCTTTTGAATCACGAACGCGTTGGGTTTCATAATAATACTCCCCACGCTGGCCGGAATAGGAAGCCCGCAACTGGGCATCAAAGGTCCAATAGGGCAAGTATAGCCCTTTGGTAAACTGCGGGTCCAAAGCCGCTTTTTTGAGTTTATTAGGGGCAAACCACAGGCTGTTCACCCATTTTTTAAAAATCTGGAAGGATTTTCGTTGGTCTATTTGAAAAGGCAACACGGCACCGGGTAGGATCCAATCTTCCTTGTACGCATCCTCTAAAATAAGGGGCATACTGCAATACACGCAGTGAAGGGATTTGTAATTTTCCTCTACATGCTGGTTGGCCCCGCAATTCTTGCAATTGAGCATGGAAATTTCCTCACTGTGCTTCTGCGCCCCCATCTCTTTTAAATAGGGATAGAGCTCCAGTTCCTCAAATCCGCTTTCATTCAGGCTTATGGCTTCTTGATGCCCGCAATAGTCACAACTGATATTTTTGGTCCCGGGGCGGTACTTCAGCTCCGCCCCGCAATTGACGCAAGATTTTTTGAGTTCGGTATGTTTTATGGTTTCTTCCATATTGTGAGGAGCATAGCGACGAAACAATCTTTAGAATCTGTACATAATGATTCTAAAGATTACGTCTAGGCTATGGTCATTTCATTTACGCCCCAGGTAACGGCGGTGGTGTATTTCCACCTAGGAAAGCTTTCAATTCGTCTACCTCTTGTAAGGCCGCCCAGTTACCCATACCTTGTTTCCAGACCAAACTCTCCTTGTTTATGGTCCTGTTGGCGAAAAGGGCTTTTAACTGGTCGATGCTTACCGGACCTTGTTGCGCTCCGTTAACGGCATAGAAATATTGCACGGCTACCGGCATTGGTGGTGGTACGGCACCCGTAGTTTGGGCAACTTGCTGTTGGCCTCCCATTTGAAAGCTTGACTGCGGGGCTCCCGCCATCATTCCCCCCATTTGTTGGGCTAAGACAAAGCCCATGCCCATGCCCATTCCTGCACCGGCGGTTCCCCCTTCATTTTTGGCGGCAGCTTCAATGGCTTTTGCGGTTTTGAACTTGGTCAACTTGTCCAAATCCAACTTATCGATACGGCTGTATTCAAAGATTTCCTTCTTTAAATCTTCCGGCATCGACACGTTTTCGATATAGAACTTCTCCAAAGAAATCCCTACGGAAAGAAATTCCGGTTTCATTACCTCTTGGCAGGTATCGGACAGCTCCGAAGTATTTGCGGCATAGAGTTCAATGGGTAGGTTGGCCTCCCCCACGGTATCCGTAAAGCGGGTAGCGATCAAACTTTTAAGGTGTTCATTGATCTCAAAGTTGGTAAAGTTGTTGTCCGTGCCTACAATGTCAATGATGAACTTTCCGGCATCGGCAACCTTAAAAGCATAGGTGCCGAACGCTCGAATCTCTACAAGACCAAAACGTTCATCGCTTAAGGTAATGGGGTTTTTGGTGCCCCATTTCTCGTCGGTAAACAAATGGGTGTTTACAAAATAAACTTCGGCCTTAAAGGGGGAATTAAACCCGTATTTCCACCCCTTTAAGGTAGTTAGGATGGGAAGGTTTTGTGTGGTAAGGTCATAAGTGCCCGGTGTAAAAACGTCTGCCAGTTGGCCTTCGTTCACAAAAACAGCGGTCTGCCCTTCGCGAACGATCAGTTTTGCCCCATTCTTGATTTCATTTTGATAACGCTCAATCCGGTGCGCTATGGTGTCATCGGTATAGTCCAGCCATTCTATAATATCTATAAACTCATGACTGAGTTTTTCCTTGATCTTGTTAAAAATATCCATGGGAAGTTTTTTTTACGGTTATATGCTTAAAACTATGAAAAAAGGACGATACCTTCCTCCGCTTGATTAGTATAAAATTGTGGGTTATGTTACAAAACCATCCTAAACTTGCTAGACCGTTGCATCTTAAAGGACAAAAAAACGGATTATTTGGCTACATTTAGGACCAAAACCCCTTTACTATGAAATTAAAGTTTTGTCTCCATTTTCTAATTACTGTTGTGCTCTTGTTTGGTTGTAAGGATAAAACCGGTGAAGCCATTCCCTCCCCGCCTGTAAAAGAAGCAACCAAAGACGTTGTCCCTATTGAAATGGGTTTGGCACAGGCCAATAAGTTAGCAAGTCTACCTTTGGACTGCGTACAGAAGGAATACCCCAACAAAACGGGCCATACTCTGGGTAGTGCAGAAGATTTAGCTGGACCACAAAGCCTACATCCTGCTTTTTACGGTTGTTTTGACTGGCATTCGGCCGTACATGGGCATTGGTCCATGGTGCGTTTGCTAAGGACCTATCCGGATTTAGAACAGGCGGCTCGTTTACAAACGGTATTAAGGGTCAATTTGTCCAAGGAGAATATAGCGCAGGAAGTGGCCTATTTTGAAAGCCCACACAACAAAAACTTTGAAAGGACCTATGGCTGGGGATGGCTGCTGAAATTGACCGAAGAATTGCATACTTGGGACGACCCCTTGGCCAGGGAGCTAGAGCAAAACCTACAGCCTTTAACGGATATCATAGTGGATAAACTGATAACGTATCTTCCTAAATTGCAATATGCGGTACGTGTGGGGACACATAGCAATACCGCTTTTGCATTGGCGTTCGCTTGGGATTATGCAGAAACTGTTGGGCATGAGGCCTTAATGCAAAGCATACGTGATCGTGCGTTGTATTTTTATAAAAAAGATAAAGGTTGTCCTTTAGGTTGGGAACCCAGTGGGGCCGACTTTTTATCCCCCTGTTTTGAGGAGCTGGATTTGATGCGGCGCATTCTCCCTCAAGAAGAATTTATGCCTTGGGTGGTCCAGTTTATGCCCACGCTGCACCAAACCGATTTTGATATTCCGGTTGCCCGCGTTGGTGATCGTGAAGATGGGCAATTGGTGCATTTGGATGGATTGAACTTTAGCAGGGCATGGGTCTTCCATGGGTTGGCAAAAGTGTATCCAAATCGTTTTGGCCATCTTACGTCCTTGGCGGAAAAACATCTGGCGTATTCGTTTCCCAATCTGGTGGGCGATTCTTATGAAGGTGGGCATTGGCTGGGATCTTTCGCTATTTATGCCCTTGGGGAACGGTAGCAAGATTACCAATGCTCTGTACCAGGGGCTCCTTTAAACGGTCCTGCTACATTATCGGTAATCCATCCGGCATAAAATTGACCCGGTTGCGGCCTTACTTTTTCATCGCCCAAAAAACAATCCAGTTTTTGTGGGTAAAAGGCAAGGGAACCTTGTAATTTTTCAAAGGGCGGAAAAGGATGGGCATAACTCCATGCTATAACCTTTTCCGGTTCCGCCGCTAGCGCCCAATACTGGGCTTTACCTTTCCATTCGCATAAGGATTGTTTTTTAGGCATGCGTACCAAGAGCTTTTGATTTACATCGCTAGGCGGAATATAATAGGTGGGAGGACTTGCGGTCTCCATAACGGCATAGCCCTTATCTGTTTTGGCCAAGCAAAGATTCCTTTGGTATACAGAAATAGGTAGGCCAGTTTGTTCCATGGCTGGGGGCCGTGGAAAATCCCAAACGGAGACTTGTCCTTGTTTGGGAACTTCGGCAAAAGGGGGGGCGTTGTGTTCCTCTAAACGGCCATTTTTCCCTCGCATTCAGCAACCAATCTTGTGGTTGACCTTTATTGGTTTTCTTTTGTCCCATGTCTTAAAGATAGCACGGAATGACTAAATGGAAGCATACCCTTGTCTGCTAGATCTGTCCTATATACATTATTACTTAGTGGTTTTTATTGAGAACCTAGCGTATCTTTAGTGAAAAATAGAAGCTTTGAAAAAAAACGTACTGGGAACCGAATTACAAGCCTGTTGTTTTTCACCAAAAACAGGTTTTTATAGGGACGGTTTTTGCAAAACCGGGCCGGAAGATGTGGGCACCCATGTAATCTGTGCTATAATGACGGAGGAATTTTTGGGGTATACCAAAACCCAAGGGAATGATTTGAGCACGCCCATACCGCTATATCAATTTCCGGGATTAAAGCCCGGCGACAAATGGTGTCTTTGTGCCTCCCGATGGAAACAAGCTTATAAAGCTGGGAAAGCTCCTGAGGTGGTTTTGGAAGCTACCCACCAAAAAGCCTTGGAAATTGTTGCTTTTGAAATGTTATTGGAACACAAACACGCCCCAGAGAGTCTTTAAGCCACTTTAAGTTGGTAATCTTCTTGTTCCAAAGCTTCCAAGCGCGTTTCCTTTTCAGAAATTTTTCGGATAACGAAAGCGGCCAAGATAGCCAACGGGACATCTAAAGCAAAACTTATCATATCGGCCATCGTGCTGTCCAACAACTGAGGAACCGTTTCCGCATCAAGACTTTTCCTAAAAAGAATGTTGCCCGCGATGCCGTTTATGATCCAAAAGGCCCACCAGACGCCAATGAGCATTCCATTAGGAGGTACGGGCCTGGAGCTCCGTTTCTCAATATGGAAATCGAGGCCATCATCAATTTCTTTGGTCATTTGATAGGGCCTAAAAAGGCACATAATAGGTACAAACCAAGCCCCAACGGCCCAACTGTCGTCATGTTGGGTATCCATTCGTAAATTCAGGTTGTAATAGGCTCTTCGGAACCATTGCAAAAAGACGATTACAGTGGTCATGTAGACAAGCAATTGTAAAATGCCGATTCCAAATTCCCTCAGGTCGTTCCAAGTGAGCTGGTCATCGGTATAGGCCCCTCCATTTTGAACGGTAGTCAGCAAATCATACTGCATCCATGAAGATATAAAGGAGGCAAAACCTACGGCCAAACCGACCCAAATAAAAAGTTCCGCATTTTTTGCCCGGGTCGCATTAGGCCTAATGGTCGCTTTTGGTTCTTGAATGTAATTGCTTTGTTTGTCCATTACAAAATCTGGACAATCCCCATTAAAGGCGGCCTCTACCCCCGTTAGGTTACATAAAATTCCTTTGGTGAGGTTAAAGTCTCGGTTTTGGCATTTTTTACAAAATACCAAGCGTTCTTGTCTTGTCATGATGTAGGTTGTTAGTGTTGGTAGTGGAATAACGGAATTTCCATAGCATCCGTATATGTCATAGTAATTTTACGACGAATAACACCTTTTTTGGATGAGCACCTTTTTTCAAGGGTTTACTCCCCGTTTCAACTAAAATATCAAAGTACGTCACAGGTTAAACGAAGTTCAAGAAGTACCTTCGTAAAAAAGAATCCATGATAAAAGCGGTATTGTTTGATATGGATGGGGTGATCATCAACTCAGAACCCTTGCACCATAAAGCCTACCATTTGATGTTTGCTAAAGTAGGTATCACCGTTGACCACACCCTTTATGAAAGTTTTACGGGGCAAGCCACATTACCTATTTGTAAGCAGTTGGTGGAGAAATTCAACTTGGACGACTCCCCGGAAAGCTTGGTCGCCCTAAAACGAGGATTTTTTAAGGAGTTGTTTTACAATGACCCGGAACTGGATTTAATTCCCGGGGTCCGCAATCGTATTGAAGATTATTACGCCAATGGCCTAACCTTGATACTGGCAAGTTCCGCCTCCATGGGAAATATCAACAATGTGTTTGACCGTTTTGGATTGGATCACTATTTTAAGGCAAAATTGAGCGGTGCGGATTTAAAAGCTTCTAAACCACATCCCGAGATCTTTTTAAAAGCAGCTGAGGCTTCTGGACATGCAAAGGAAGATTGTATTGTTATTGAAGATTCTACCAATGGAATCAAAGCGGCCCATGCCGCAGGCATTCCTTGTATAGCGTTTAAAAGTCCACATTCAAAAAACCAAGACTATAGCTTGGCGGATACCGTGATTGAAAATTTTAATGAAATTGCATTTTCCAAATTGAGGACACTAGAAGGAATTAAGTAGTATCATCTTAAAGAATAAAGGTTCAATACCCTTTTTAAAAAGTTAAAGTAGTATGAAACAATTATTGCCATGGCTAAAGGGTGTAATACCCCAAGGCTTGCCCAATGTGGTTCACGACCTAAAATTAAGGACGTCAAAGTTTTGATAGAAAATAGTGATAGAAACTATTTTTGAAAGTGGGTAAGGGAAGCTTACACATGGAATATGAACCATCATTATGCATGGATATAATTACGTTTGCAAGACTGTTCTTAGTCATTTGTGAAACGGGTGAACAAGGCAGAAGAATTTGGCGTTATTCTCGATTTGTTACGGAACGAAAAGACCATTTTACATGATACGGATAAAATCCTGACCGGGCCAGAACCTATCTGTGAAGATGGATAATGGTTTATAATGGTAATGCCTGAAAACGTTGGTGGTATAATTCAAAGAGGGTAAATAATGCCAAACCGTTAATTAATATTGGAAAAGTATTTAGATTTTTACTTTCTAGCCAAGTCAGGCGCTGTTTTTTGGAAATAGAAAACACTTCATTGATTCTTTTGTGTGCTGAAAATTTGGTAATATCCTCAATCTTGGTAGCTCCTTGTAAGATAATGGAGCTAGAAGCAAAGAATGCAAAATCGGCATTAAGTTTTCTATTAGAAAGCTTATTAGCTTGAGAAAGAGGTTGTAACGCTACAATACAAAGTTCGGTAAGTGCTCCAATTTTATAGCGGTTTATTTTTTTTGGCACGTAGTTTTTTACCTCTTTATAGAGAAGTGTATAATATAAATGGGTAATTTTTTCAGAGGCATTCTCCAATACAGTAATCTCTAAATAATTTTCTTTACCGTAATAGACTAAAAAATAATTCATAAGCTCTTGAACTTCATCAATACGCTTTTGAATGGTCTTGTGGTCAATTTTTTGGTCAGCAAATGCTTGTGTAAATTCCCCCAAAGTGCAGTAACTATTTTTGGGTCAATAATTGGAAAGCAGCATCCATGGCGGACTTGGAGACCAAGTCATTTTTGGCCATATCTACCTCATTGTTGGAAAAAACAATACCGTTCTCAGTACAGTAGGTTTTATCCAACTCGTTTTGAAGGTTATCCAAAACTTTTTTGGTTGAAGCGATAACTTCTTTGTTAAACAAATCGTCCATGTAGTTGATTTTCAGTACAAAATTACAAAATTTAACAAACAAGGTCAAATATAGTACCAATTCACTGTTATTTTAAACTAGGGGTTTGGGTTTATATTGTGTTCATAGTGTAACTTCCATGTCCATTGAAGTCAGTTCTTCAAAAACTTCCCCCAAACAACTTTCGTTTGATTTTGAATTAACGCCTGTGCTTGATTCTCGCATTTGAACTTGTATTCAGCAGCCCGTTTCCATATCACAACGACCCCCTTCTTCTAGGCTTGTTGCAGGTGCCAATTTGGAAAACACCTCTAAAAAAGTACTCGCCGGTTGTGCACCACTAACCGCATATTTATTGTTGATGATAAAAAATGGAACCCCGTTGACACCCAATTGTTGGTAATGGGCAATTTCTTGTTTTACGGCATAGGCTATTTCGTCGCTAGCGAGAACAGTATCCGTTTTCCTGGCGTCCCATCCAAAGGAAGCCATAATGCCATGTAAGACTTCTACTTGGTTAAGATGCAGGTTTTCATCAAAATATGCTTTTAGGAAACGTTCTTTTAGCGCTTGGCCAAAACCTTCTTCCCGTGCTACGTTCAACAATTTGTGCAAGGCTAAGGTGTTTACTGCTAACCACTGCTCCCCAAAATTAAAATTGATGCCCTCGTCCTCACCCGCATCGGCAAGGCGATCGATCATAGGTTGTATATCCGCTATGGAGCCAAACTTATTGGTAAGATAGGTAGTGCGATCCAAACCTTCTTCTGGCATGTTAGGGTCCAGTTGGTAGGGATGCCAGGTGACCTCAATAGGAACGCCTTGCCATTGCCCAATAGCTTTTTCTAAACGTTTTTTGCCTACATAGCACCAAGGGCAGGCAACGTCAGATACCACATCTACGGTAATTTTTTCTTCTTGCATACGTTTTTTACTAGGAATAGAGTCGGTAAAAAGTGATGTAACTAACGGAGATTAAGATAGGTATCGCTTGATAGGGCCATTTTTTTTAGCGAAGTGTTAGGTAGTCTCAAAATCAACGACTTAGGTTAGGTGGAAATGAAAAAGTTTAAGAGTGTTTGGATGAGAAAAGTGAAAAAACTTTCTAAAGGTGATGTGTTTTTTGCTGCTTTTCTGCTATTGCTCTTGATCCCACAGACAAGAAAACCAATTCTGGTAGGGGTAAACAAGGTGAAGGTTTGGGCCATGGCACCAAGTTTGGAGCCTCTGGAAAACCAGATACAACTTACAGCGTTTGAATATTACCTTAAGGATTTGGATGGAGGTGACAAACAAATCAGTGTCGGTAAAAACAGAATTGTATTTGTTTCCTATTGGGCCACGTGGTGTCCGCCATGTATTGCAGAGTTGCCAAGTATTCAAAAATTGTATGAATCGTATGGTAATACTGTGGATTTTGCCCTTATTACCAAGGAGGAGCCTAAAGTGGTTTCCAAATTTCTAAAGGAAAGAGGATGGGATCTCCCCGTATATAACGCTTTAATGAAAACCCCTTCAAAACTTAATGATAAGCAGCTACCAACATCGTACCTAATTGATGGTAATGGAAAGGTATTGATACAGGAAACGGGGGCCTCCGATTGGAACGCGCTAAAGATAAGACAGGTCTTGGATGGATTGCTTTTGGCGGAAATTACCAAGTTTTAAATTACAGGGCGCAATTCAAACTTGTATTCTACTACTTCAAATGGCTTTTTTAACATTAGAAAGACTTTAGGCTGGTACAGTCCTTAAGAAGCCCATTAATTTGCCAATTCAAGCTCATTAGGTAAGCACATCTGTCTTCCCCCCGATTAATGGATATGCAAATTGCCAATGAGCTTGTTTTATGGGCAAGTACAGCATTAAAAAGTAGCAGTACAATACTAATTTATGGGTATTTTCAGCTTTCTGGTACAAGCATCCTTTCTGTTTTCAAATATGAGGTTTTTTTCTCTATTTTTAATGGAATTACCCTTGTAAACCTGAATACTAGTAAACCGTGTCACTATTTTAGTTAATTTGTTTATCTTATTTTTCCATGATTGCCCTTGTTTCCGTGTCCAGTTTTTCCGTTAGGTTGATGAACTTATCCAGAAGGGTATCTATTTTGTTCCGTAAATCCGGATGTTTCTTTACCATAGCCTCTTGATAACGTACGGCCGGTTTGCTTAAAAGCCTGGCCAAGGGAGGTTCTACAACGCCCCAGTCTTCAATACAATAGTCTTCATATTCCTTTAAAGCATCGTCGATTTTTGCATTATGTACTTGAATACTGTCAATAAGGGCCAAGGGATTTTCAATTTCCCCCAAATATTTTTCGAGCTGTTCATACTTCAATTTATGGGGCATCATAAGTTGTTCTACCACAAAACCCCGGCCCCGTATTCTATCAAAGGCATATCGTGGCATTTTTTCTATAGACGCCAGTGTCTCCAGTATCGATTGGATTTCCCCTTTGTCTTGCTTGTAGTTAGGGGTAAGCCCCCATGATTTAAGCACTTCGGTAGTATAAAACTCTTTGGAATTGACAATGCTGATGAATACCGGGTTAATTTTGTTGTAATACGGTTTTGTGGGATTCCCAGCTAGGGCATAAAAGGCCTCATAGGCACTTAACATCCCCGAATTTTCAAAATACCCGCCGTCTAAAAAGGCCCCTTTTTCCTTTATTTTGGCCGTTGGGCTAAAAAACGGAAACCTGTTGGTTGTGCTAACTGCACCGTAAAAAGTGAGGGAACTATGCTGCTGTAGGCCATCAAACGCATTGGTGAGTTTAGCGGCCGGAAAGGTTTTCGCCGGAAAACCGATACTGGTGGCGATGCCCTGCTGCCCTCCGACCCCCGTGCTGTTCATTAGTAGTGCCGGGAACCGTTTTTTGCGGTTTTCATAGGCCTTTGACCAATAGTCTTCAAAGCTGTAGGTATTGAATACTTCCATTCCTGTATTTTTGGCATGGGTAGCCATACTCTTATAGGAACGATCCCGACCGCCATGTCCTTTCTTATACAATTGAAGAGGTACAAATTCACGGATCCAATCCCAACCCAACAAATAGGTAAGCTCATTGGAAAGGACATTGGATTCACCAATAGTCCGTATCTGTTGGTTGAGCCGTTCTTTGGTAATTGGGCCGTTCTGGGCGTGTAGGGCCGTAAAATTGCCAATACCCAGAGCACCGCCAGAAACACCGGACATTGCCAAGGTTCTTCCAAAAAAGTGATCACCATAGCTGTTGTCCAATTCGTTTAGGAGCAATAAGTTCCAGAGATTGGCTTTTAAGCCCCCACCATAAGAACCTACAACAAAATAATTACCGCTGGTACTTTCGGTACGTTTTAGTAAGGTATTGACATAAGTGGTATCCGCTAGTTTGTTTTCCCTTTTCACCACATCCAATTGGTGCAGGTCGTTTTCTTGTTTTGCCAAATAGTTACCCGCCAAAACCAGGACGGTAATTAAAAAAGGAATGCCATATTTGAAGAAAGCGGTGTATTTGGTTACCCCATTTCTATGGTAGAACATCAAGTGTTTTAACAAAATGGCGATAATGGAATACACTAGGATAATATAGAGGAGTATAATGTTTATGGGGTTAAGAAACGTAGCAATGGGAACACTACTGTTGGCTAGGATTATAGCAATCAAAGAGAATACCCCGCTAAAGCGCATCAATTTTAAATAAGTAACATTATTGCTCAGTAGGCCAAAAAAGCTAAAGAATTTGAAGCGTTTTACTCCGCTAAGATCATAAAAGAGGTGAAATGAATCGCGAACTTTTGGATGGAACATCTTTGGATTCTCGCTAAACAGATGGGGTCCTTCATATACATATTTCAACATACTTCTGGAAATCTTGAACATAACATATAAAAAGAGCTGTAGCCCCAACGTAACCATAAAAAAGAGGACACTCCCTTTGCTCCATCCATGGACACCTACATACCAAGCCGTTAGGAGTACAGCTACAATACAGAGCAAGAAATACCAAGGGAAGTACTTTACATAAAAATGTATTTGTCCCATAACCTTGCCTTTAAGCCCCGCTTTTTTCTTTTTACCGTATAGGACTTCCATCCAATGGTTGTACTTCTTGCCCTCTAGATAATAGATAAAGAGGCTTAAGGAGAGAATACCCAGGGTAAGGTACAAGATGTTAAAGGATGCCTCATAAAATTTGGCGATTACCCCTAGCATAATCCTAAATACGGCGGCATACAGTAAAATCCCCAGACTGCGGCGTAGCGGTTGCGCTATTTGATCCCAGTACTTGGGGTCTGCCTTACTGGTATCGTAAAAGATAATCCCAAAACCCAAAAACCGGAAGGCGTTGGACATATGTAGTTTTATGGAACCCGTCTCATCATAGGTCCAAATATCCATGTACACCGGATAGTGGGAAATAAGAATGGCGAGGAAATTCAACACAAAAAAGAAGAGGATAATATTCACGGGGGAATAAAATAAATGCACCACCAAGGTCCCTCCCTGCTCCATAACGGTGACCAATAAGTAGATGGCCGCAATAAAAAAGAGACTTAAACAGGAGGTCCATAAAAAACGGGTAAAAGAGCGTTTATTGGGTATAACATGGCGTTTTATGAACGCATAGATCACAAATCCAAAACAAACAAGATAGGCTAGGATTTTGGCGGTGGTCACCTTTTCAAGGATGGTATTGTTATACGTAAGATATAATATACCCTCCCAAACATCAAGACCGTAAGCGATTACCGCAAAGAAGAAGTACCATTTTAAGGTTTTGTTTTTGTTAATGATGGAAAGTGACAATTTTTTATCTGCACCATAAATAGCCCATCCTACCCATAGTAACAGCAATGGGGCCCAGATAAAATCCAAAAAAAAGAATGTTTTGTAGAGGCCATTTTTCTCTGCCTTTATAACCTTACTTACATCATCAAAATGGTCAAAATGCCCATGTTGCGGAAAGGATATAAAATCATTGATATAAAATAGGGAGTTGGCATATAATATGACTAATGATACCGTCAATAATAATACCAATAGAATGTTGCTTGGTTTTTTAAGCCATCGTTTTAGCATGGTCTTGGTCTTTGCTTGGTTTTTTGACTATGGCAACATGTTCTTTAAAAAAACTTGGTTGGACCATTCCAACAAGAACAATGGTTGTCAAATAAGATATAACACCTTGGCAAGGTGGTTAATACCGTATCTAAAAATAGGGGTTTTTTCTTATTTAAATTGTAAGATTCTTAAAAATACCCAATGCTAGGTATTTTTTGTATGGACCTTTAAGGTAGTACCGAAGCTGTCTTTTTTTTAGGTCAAAAACAATATATTTGAAGGTAGACACAAGTGCAAATGATGCTCATCCCACTCCAGGGTTTTCCAAATTTCAACAGCTATAGCACGCCACTTTTGATATTGGCATTGCAGGGATTGCTGTTGGTCCTGCTCCTTTTCTCCCGATTTGTAAAAAATAGAAAGGTGCCAGATATTCTTTTGGCCGTCATTTTATTGATCATGTGTTACCATAGGACTACCTATACCATTGGTTTTATGGGGTGGTATGATACTTTTAAGAATACCAAAATCAACTATTTTTTGGTCAGCATGGAAATGCTTACCGCCCCACTAATTTTCTTTTATGTGAAGCGTGTGGTTACCCCCTATTTTAAACTAAGTAAAAGACATCTTTTACATGGCGTACCTTGGCTGTTGTTCTTTTTGGCCAAGGCGATAATTTACATATATGATGTGCAACAACCGGGTTTTGAAGACTATCAAAACGGCTATTTGGTTGAAAACTTCCAATGGAAGTACCTAGATCCTTTGGTGACTATAGTGGCATCTGCACAGATGCTGTTGTATTTGGCCTTTTCCTTTCAATTGTATGCTACCTACAAAAGAGAAATCCCACAAGTCTTTTCCAATACCGCCAAAAAGGAACTTGTGTGGATCAGAAACTTCTTGTTTGTCTATAGTTTTATTTTCCTCTATGGTTTGGTCCAGCTCTTCGTCAATGAATTTGTCTTAGAAATGAGCTGGAAACAAAAATGGTGGATCCAGTTCTTTTCGGCCATTGCCCTACTGTACTTTGGGGTAAAGGGGTATTTTACCAATTTTACCTTTTTAAGGGATTTTGAAAAGCCCCAAAAGAAGGTGCCGGGGGTGTCGGTTCCTTCTGAAAGTGACGAAACGCTTTTGGAGCGTAAGGAAACCATTGACCATCTCTTTAAAAAGGACAAGATTTTTCTAGATCCAGAGCTCAACCTAGGACAGCTTGCAAAAAAAGTAGGCCTTAACCGTGCCCAGGTTTCTGCGGCCATCAATGTTGGTTTTGAAAAGAATTTTAATGATTTGGTCAACCAGTACCGCATATTGGAATTCAAACAACGCTTGCAAGAGGGGGAGCACGAACAATTTTCATTGGTGGGCCTAGCGTTTTCATGTGGGTTCAATAGCAAGGCTACCTTTAATCGCGTCTTTAAAAAAGAAGTAAAACTAACCCCTACGGAATACCTCAATTCCCTTTAAAAACAAGGTCTCAAATTATTTGAGACGTCTCTTTTCCGTTTAAGTCGCCCAACGGTTTGGGTATGGTCACATTTGTGGTATTCAACATTTAAAATCAGATATCATGAGAAAAACAACAGCAGTACAGATTGCCACCTTTCTTTTAACGTTTATGGTAGGATGCGCCCAAAAATCGAATCTTGAAATTCCACCGAACAGCAGTTTGGAAGTGGATTACCCCAACTATGAGCTGTATGAATTACAACTAAAAAATAATACCGGAAGGCAGTTGGACGTACAGGTAATCAATAAGGCTACTGGCGATTTTGTCCGTGGTTTTGGACTGGGCCCTTTGGGAAAGGTTGAGGTGATGGTAGAACAGGACAGTAAAATTGTGTTTACCAATAATTCCGGTAAAATGGGCAAGTTGGCCGTGGCGATATTGGACAAAAATGCCAAATGGCCTTCTAAAAGCAACATAAAAACGGTCAGTTTTACCTTGGTCAATAGTGGTGATAAGGCCATTCCGCTTTTGATTCCCAATGTTATGAATCCCAACCTCTCCCCATTTTCCAACAGTGGGGTCGATTTAAAAATTGGACAGGAAATCCTCTTTAGAAAGGGACTGAAAAAGTATGTACTCCTTACCGTGGACGAAAGCATTGAAGAAGGGGAAAAGATAGATGTCAACACTTTGCTAAAGGCCCGTAAAAAAGAATTGGGTTTATAGGGTAGCGTGAGTTTTAATATTACCGACTTTAATGCTAGTAAATACGTATTATGTCACTTCGAGCGCGTCGAGAAGTATTTTAAACATTATTTCTTTATTAGGAGGTTTCGACTGCGCTCAACCTGACATTTTGGTTAAAACATTAATTATCAAATTAATTAAAATGACAATCATATTGACCTAACGTTAAGACAGAAAAAGAAAGTATCATTAGACTACGATGACGCGTAAAGAAATAAAGGTCGGACAGGCAACGAAAAAGGTTGTTGTGTCCGGCTTTATTTTTTTAATCCTAGGTAGTTCACTACATTTAAGACAGACTAATTCAACAACGGGGTTTGGGGCTATTCAGTTTGTTAAAAAATGTGTGGCCAATCCAAACACCCACCTAAAAGAACACAAAATGAACCAGTTGTTTTCCAAAGCAGGCATGCTCTTGCTTGCCCTTTCCTTTTTTTCAATTTCCAACCAAGCACAACGTAGAAAAACGCAAACGGCTCCGCAAGTCCCGGCTGAACTATACTCCAGCATGGAGTACCGCTTGATCGGTCCTTTTAGGGGTGGGCGTTCCGCTGCGGTAACAGGAGTGCCCAACCAACCCAACCTCTTTTATTTTGGGGCTACGGGTGGCGGCGTATGGAAAACACTGGATGGTGGCCGTACATGGGAAAACATTTCCGACGGGTATTTTGGGGGAAGCATCGGGGCTGTCGAAGTGTCCAAAAGCGACCCTAACGTCATTTACGTAGGGGGCGGTGAAAAAACGTTGCGCGGTAATGTCTCCAGTGGCTATGGCCTTTGGAAAACCGAGGATGCTGGAAAAACCTGGACCTCCGCAGGCTTAAAAAACAGTCGGCATGTGCCACGCATCCGCATCCATCCTACGGATCATAATACCATTTATGCGGCGGTTTTGGGGAATATCTACAAACCCACCCAGGAGCGCGGAATCTATAAAAGTACGGATGGCGGAAAAACGTGGAACAAAAAACTCTTTGTCAATGATCAAGCCGGGGCAGTAGATCTTACCTTGGACCCCAACAATCCCCGAATTTTATATGCCTCCACCTGGCGTGCACAACGCACCCCCTACAGTTTAAGTAGTGGTGGCGATGGTTCCGCCCTTTGGAAGAGTACGGATAGCGGAGAAACCTGGCAGGAAATTTCCAAAAACGAAGGTTTCCCAAAAGATACCTTGGGTATTATTGGAGTGACCGTTTCGCCAAAAAATAGCGAGCGCGTTTGGGCCATTGTGGAAAATAAGGAAAAAGGGGGTTTGTACCGTTCCGATAATGGGGGAAAGACGTGGACGCAGATCAATAGCGAACGCAAACTGCGGCAACGCGCCTGGTACTATACCCGGGTATATGCGGATACCGAGGATGAAGACGTGGTTTATGTGCTTAATGTCCGCTATCACAAATCTACCGATGGCGGCAAGACCTTTAATACATTTAACGCACCCCACGGGGATCACCACGACCTGTGGATCGCGCCAGAGAACAGCCAGCGCATGATCATTGGGGATGACGGTGGTGCCCAGGTGTCCTATGACGGGGGCGAAACATGGAGTACTTATTACAACCAGCCTACGGCACAGTTTTACAGGGTCACCACGGACAATGCCTTTCCGTACCGAATCTATGTGGCGCAACAGGATAACAGCACCATTCGCATCAACCACCGTTCCGATGGCGGCAGTATTGGTGAAAAAGATTGGGAGCCAACCGCCGGTGGTGAGTCCGCCCATATTGCAGTGGATCCTACCAATAATGATATTGTATATGGCGGTAGTTATGGCGGTTTCTTATCGCGCGTCAATCATGATGCAGGAACCGTGCGGGGCATCAATGTATGGCCGGACAATCCTATGGGCTATGGGGCCGAAGGCATGAAGTATCGCTTTCAATGGAACTTTCCCATTATTTTTAGTAAGCACGACCCTAAAAAATTGTACACCTTTAGCAACCATGTGCATTTGTCCACCAATGAGGGCCAAAGCTGGGAGCTTTTAAGTGGCGATTTAACCCGTAACGACCCGGATAAGCTGGTAAGCTCCGGAGGACCCATCACCCAAGACAATACCGGGGTAGAATATTACTGTACCATTTTTGCCGCCAATGAAAGTCCGCTAAAAGAAGGTTTGCTTTGGGTAGGCAGTGATGACGGTTTGGTACACCTAACCCAAGATGGGGGTCAAAACTGGACCAACGTAACCCCGGCCAATATGCCGGAATGGAGCATGATCAACAGTAT
>CALGQU010000019.1 GCA_937959125.1 uncultured Croceitalea sp. | reverse complement strand
GTTTGGGAACCAACCCCGAAAATGGGCGGTTGGGCGCACCCAACGTTGTTGGAAGTCAAAACACCTATGACGAATTTATCAATGTGCAAGCTGGGGAACTTTATTTTCTGCTAATTAACAATTTTAGAAATAATGCTGATGGGGATCCAGAAATGTTTGAGCTTACCTTTACTGGGAGTTCCGTAGATGATGATCAGGAAACCGCATTGGATTGTACACTACGGGATGAATTTCTTGGCTTGGACATCATCGCTTGTGAAGGTGATGAGGATATTGTTTTAAGTGCCCGTAATTCTCCTGCGGGTCCTAATATTCGTAATATTATTTGGTCGGTTGACGCGGATGGGGATGGTGTCATAGATGCCCCACCATTGCTCATGGGCCCAGATGCTTTTGAATTAACCGTTACCAGTCCTAATTCCGGTCGGTATTTTGTAAGCATTACAACTATATTTGATGAAGTTATTTCAGATGAAATAGACATCACCTTTTTTGGAATGCCGGAATTGGATGAGGTAATCATCATAGAAGATTTAACCAATGCCGATGACCCGGATACCTATGATGTGGAAATTGTACCTGTAGGAAACGGTGATTTTGAATACGCCTTAAACGGTGGTGAATTTCAGGATAGCCCTGTATTTTTAGATATCCCTCCTGGGGAAAACACCGTGGTTATCAATGATAAGAATGGTTGTGGTACTACGGACCCTTTTCCTTTTATTGTAGTGGGTTATCCCAAGTTTTTTACCCCAAATGGGGATGCTTTTAATCCAGAATGGAACGTAAAAGGCGCAGAACTTCTAATCAACCCAACTGTGTTCATCTTTGATCGTTTTGGAAAACTGCTTAAACAATTGAATGATAGTGGGGGTTGGGATGGCACCTTTAATGGAAGGGACATGCCTTCTTCGGATTATTGGTTCCGGTTGGAGTATGAACGCACGGAACAAGCCGCTATTGTCGCTAAAACGGTTCGTAACCACTTTTCTTTGGTGCGTTAACAAAAAAAGGACTGCCTGGAAATGCTGGCACTAACCTAATTTTTTTAACCAATCTAAAAAGTTTACATGAGTTCGATGTATAAAAAGAGTCTCATTAAACACTTAAAAAAGAAATAAACTTTCCAAGGTGACAACACAGAAGTTCCTCCCTTTTGGAAAGGGAGGTGGATGGACACGCAGGGTCAAGACGGGGGAATTCCAACGCAAACCACAACCAATCTCCCCTTTCTTCTTCCCTACGGTCAGAATTCATTCCCCTCTTTGCCAAAGAGGGGAGTAATCTATTAATGTGAGTAGAATAAAACCTTTTGTTTGGACACCTAAAAGACAATGAATATCATTAATGTCACATCCAATTATCAGAACTTTATGGTATAGGTTAGGCTAACGTTGGTGTTGGAGCGGTTGATCAGCGCATTGTTGGTTAATGACGAATCAAAAAAGAACTCGTTGGTATCGCGTTCCAAGCGGGTTACGGCAAGGTCTAATTTACTCGCGCCAAAATCATACCCGATACCTCCGGAATAGGCTTGTAAATCACCAACCAAAGTACCGTCTTGGTAGGGGCTGTCCTCAAACCGATAACCACCCCTTAAGCTAAGTTGCCGTATCCGGTATTCCCCACCTAACCTAAAACTGTTTACGGCTCCAAGTTGGTTGGAAATAAAATCGTTTTCTTCACTAAAAATAGGGTCGGAAGAAGGACCAAGTTGTGCTTGGGACATATCTTGATAACTGTAGTCAAAACTAAGCAACCCAGCTTTTCCAAAGATAACCGCTAAGCTTCCCGTTAGTTTTGATGGAATTTGAATACGATAGATATCAAACAGATTCACCACGTTAAAATTAATGAGGTTGATATTGACATCCGCTAGGTCAGAATCAACACTTTGGGCCAAATCGTCCGCAAAGCGATACCATGTAGGGGACTGGTAGCTACCCCCAACCCTAATGTTGTCATTGAGTTTGGCAATCCCTCCTAGGCTAAAGGAGAATCCCGTGCCTTCCGATCGTAAAAAATTATCAAAAACCGTGGACTGTATCGGGGAATCGGCATCAAAACCAGATTCGTCCAAACGTGTCAATCGTTCGTAAAATATAGAATGAAAATTTAGGGATGCCCCTAAATACAAACTTTCTTCATACTGCCCGGATAGGTTGGCGGTAAACTTACTGTTGTTGCCATTTGTGGCCTGCTGAAAGCTTTGGTTTACATTGGCGTAAAGCGCATTGGAGGTGTAGGTATTACTGGCCAAATCATTCTCATCGGCAGGGTTGATAAATCCACCAAAGTATCCTAAAAATGCTTGTTGGGCGCCAAAACCTTGTTGCTCCCCGATCCTAAGATAGGCCTCCTCAATAAACTCCCCATCCTGCAATAGAATATCACCAAAAGGAACTCCCTGCGCAAAGTTTAGGAAATAGGTGTCTATTCCTTGATCGGTATTCCCCGTAGCAAAAACTTCATCATCAAAATTTGAGACAATATCATAATTAAAGGCGACGGCAATTTTTTTCCAAGGGCCTTCATTATTCGATTTAAAAACAAAAACGCCTCCTGCTTGGTTGATATCCGCAGACCTGGCATTTATATTTCTGGTGTTGGAACCAAAAAGTGCTGTATTATCATTGTTGAAGGATGTTCCACTTATCGCGAACTGACTATGGTTGAAAATAGCGGTACCTGCGGGATTGCTGTTTAAGGAAGATAAATCGCCCCCAAGGGCTCCAAAAGCCCCGCCCATGGCTTGGAACCTTGCCGTGCCTTGTAGGTTTTCGGTACCTATCCTAACCACGTCTTCAATATTTTGGGCTGTTAGGTTTAAACATACCACGCCCATCATGAAAGGTAAAAATCGTTTCATAGTGTATTATTTGATTGCTATAAAATGAATTGAAAGCTTATCTATCTTCTTCTACCGGAACTTCGGGCTCCAGAGGACCTGCCGCTAGATCGGCTAGAACTTCTAACGCTACCAGAGCTTCTTGAGCTACTGCGCCCAGAACTTCTAAAACCGGAACTTCTGGAAGAACTCCTGCCGCTACTACGGAAACCGGAACTTCTGCTACCGCTGCTACGAACCCCTGAGCTTCTTGTACTTCTCGTACTGCTAGGTCTTCTAACGCTGCTGCTTCTGCCGGAGAAGGAACGGTTGGTCGCACTTCTATTCGTTCGTACACCGGTACTTCTAGTAGAACGCGTGCCAACCCCATTTCTGGAATACGATCGGCTACTTCTCGTTGCCCCGTCGTACCGTGGTACGGCCCTAGTGCTTCTGCTGCTTCTATAATTTCTATTTCTTGCAATGGCATCTGCACTTACCGATCTACGTGATGCCGTTCCGCTTCTAACGCTTCTGCCGGTAGCACTGCGTCTAGCTTCGGATTGTCTAATTGCAGACCTTCCCCTATCGGAACGAATACCAGATCGGGTAATGTTCCTGCTCCTGTTGAACAAGGCAGACCGTCCTCTTAAGGCATTTGATGCCACAGAACTCCGGCGGATGCCTGAACGTCTTGAACGGTTGAATGCAAAATTGTTGTTAAAGAATCCCCTACGGTTAAACCCGCCGTAATAGGGGTAGCCAAATCCGCCATATCCAAAACGATTGAAACCGTAACCGAAGCCTCCATATCCATATCCAAAACCTCCATATCCAAACCTATTGAAGCCTCCAAAACCGAAGCGATTGAAACCAAACCCAAATCGATTGAATCCGAAGCCAAGGCCAAAACGGTTGAAACCAAACCCACCGCCATAAAAGAATGGGTCATAAAAACCGAACCCGCCAAAGAAGGGAGATCCAAAACCAAATGCACCAAAGGCATAGGGATTTTCATAAACATTTATATTTACCTGCGAAGGGTTATCACCCCATCCCGCATTTCCTTGGTACGTATTGTTGTTTGCATAATAATCGGTCCGTTCCCCTAAAGGAATAGAATCGTTTGCCGCACCACTATAATAGTCATCAACATCGGTAAAAATTTCTTCATCCAATATCTCATTGTATTCGTTTGCCTTTTCCCCAAAATAATCACCATAGATATTGCTTTCCAATTCGTCGTTCTGTACCGCTTGCGCAGATTTCTTTTCCACATAGACCGTTCTATTCCTGTTGGAATAAATACCGTCGTCTTCATAATAGGATGCCTGTTGGTAAGAACCACAGGATACAAAAACAAGGGCGAACGCAAGTACTAAAGTCGCGTATTGAAATGTGGGGCGGGGTAAAGAATGACGCATGTGATTAATTTTATTGTTGAACATACCAAAAATAGTTAGTTTTACCGCACTATTTTTTGATAAATGAAGACACAAGTTTTGTGCCAAACTATATATGATGGGAAAAAAATTAACGAGTAGGGCAGAAGATTACTCCAAATGGTACAATGAACTTGTTGTAAAAGCGGATTTGGCGGAGAACTCCGGGGTACGGGGTTGTATGGTTATTAAACCTTACGGATATGCCATATGGGAAAAGATGCAGGCGGCATTGGATAAAATGTTTAAAGATACGGGGCATGAGAATGCCTATTTTCCGCTGTTTATCCCAAAATCCTATTTGAGCAAAGAGGCAAGCCATGTAGAGGGTTTTGCCAAAGAATGTGCGGTAGTTACCCACTATCGCTTAAAAAATGCGGAGGACGGTAGCGGTATTGTAGTGGATGAAGATGCCAAATTGGAAGAGGAGCTTATCGTGAGACCAACTTCGGAAACCATTATTTGGGATACGTATAGAAAGTGGATCCAATCCTATCGAGATTTACCGCTTCTGATCAATCAATGGGCCAATGTGGTCCGTTGGGAGATGCGTACGCGACTGTTTTTGCGTACCGCGGAATTCTTATGGCAGGAAGGGCATACGGCCCATGCCACGGAAAAGGAAGCTTTGGAAGAAGCGGAACAGATGATGCATGTTTATGCGGATTTTGCCGAGAACCATATGGCCGTTCCAGTGATAAAAGGAACCAAAACGGAGAGCGAGCGTTTTGCCGGGGCCGTGGAAACCTTTTGTATTGAAGCACTAATGCAAGACGGAAAGGCGTTGCAGGCCGGGACTTCCCATTTTCTAGGACAAAATTTTGCCAAGGCTTTTGATGTAAAATATGCGACCAAAGAAGGTAAGCAAGATTTTGTTTGGGCAACCTCATGGGGTGTTTCTACGCGCTTAATGGGCGCACTGATCATGACGCATAGTGATGATAATGGATTGGTTTTACCACCAAAATTGGCTCCCATACAGGTGGTTATAGTCCCTATTTATAAAGGAATGGAACAGTTGGAGGCAATTTCTGAAAAAGTAAAACCTTTAGTAGGGGAATTAAGGTCAAAGGGCATTTCCGTAAAATATGACAATAGGGATACCCACAAACCAGGGTTCAAATTCAACGAGTACGAGCTCAAAGGGGTGCCGGTACGTTTGGCCATTGGCCAGCGAGATATGGAGAATGGTACTTTTGAGGTGGCGCGTAGGGATACCCTGGAAAAAGAAACGGTTCCTGCGGAGGAGGTAGTGCAAAAGATAGAGGGCCTTCTAGAGGATATACAGGTGCAATTGTACCAAAAGGCAAGTAGCTATCAGCAGGAGAACATTACCCAAGTGGAGACCTATGACGAGTTTAAGAAAGTACTGGAAGAAAAAGGTGGGTTTGTTTCTGCGCATTGGGATGGTACCATGGCAACTGAGGACCGTATTAAGGAGGAAACAAAAGCTACGATACGCTGTATTCCCATAGCGGTGAAAAATGAAGAAGGAACTTGTGTGGTAACGGGAAAACCTTCCCCTTATCGAGTATTGTTCGCCAAAGCGTATTAGTAGGTTAAAAAATAATATCTAACTATTGCAATAGTTAAAAATAGTTGTATTTTTGCATCCGCAATTAAGCGACCTTGGCCCGTTCGTCTAGGGGTTAGGACGCCAGGTTTTCATCCTGGTAACAGGGGTTCGATTCCCCTACGGGCTACAGGATTAATTGTAAAGTTAAAAATTAAGAATGCAGAATGTTGTCATTTTTAATTCAACATTTAAATTTCGTAATTAACAAAATATGGCAAATCATAAGTCGGCATTAAAGAGAATTAGAAGGAACGAAGCAGTGCGTTTACGCAATAGGTACCAGCATAAAACAGTGCGTAATGCCATTAAGAAATTGCGTAATGAAGAAGATAAGAAAGCTGCTGAGACTATGCTTCCTTCTGTAATTGGAATGATTGATAAATTGGCCAAGAGAAACATCATCCATGCTAATAAGGCAGGGAACTTAAAAGGAAAGTTAATGCGTAGCGTTGCGGCTATGTAGTGATTGGTCCCTTTCTGGGGCCTTACCGTTATATAAAAGAAATGTCCCCAATGAATTCAATTCATTGGGGACATTTCTTTTTGGCACATTTTAGTCTTGTCGTAACTCAATTTCGTTACGGTATCCTGGGTTGTCCTTGTACCAGTCCGGAGTATTACTGCCCCCGGATTGTGCCCAGTTTACAAAGAAGTTATAGGCCCTGTTCACTGGCACCCGCTCTTTGGGAACCTTAAAGTTATGAACCACGTAAATGGCCCATGGCAATCCGGTATCCGTAGCAAAGTCACCATCGATATCGGCATTTGAATTTTGAACTTGTCCAATATTGGTACCAAGGGAGGTCCTATTTCTATTGGGTAGATGAATTTCGTGTTCCCGGTTCTTACCAACAATTAAAAAAGGATTAAATGGAGCTGCCCCCAGTTGGGTTACCGCTACCGGATTTACAAAGTTTATGGAAACCTTTTTTTGAATACCAACAATGTTTTCATGGTTATCGAATACCACCACCACAGCATTGTCTTGTCCATCTTCAACACCGTTTGCCGCTAGCGTCACATAATTTTCTACTAATGATACCCCTGTTACCGATGCTATTTGGTTTGCGGCTACGTTCTCCAATTCTATACCAAAACCGTTTACCAGTCCAGCTCCATCCGAAGTTACGGTATAATGAAAATCCAATTGTACGGCCTCGTTTTGGGCGTTTAGTATCGCTACAAACCTAAAATTAATAGCGGTGTCATTGAAATCGTAATCACCAATAAACGGCCATAAATCTTCAAAAGCCAAGGTGCCCCAGCCATACTTACTAGGTGTAAATTGTTCAAAAGCTTTATTCGCATCCTCTGGAAATTCGTCGTTGCTATCTGTAATTCCGTCCCCATCCGTATCGGGGTCTATTGCTTCTTCATCAATAATCTTAAACGTTGTGAGGTCGTTTATGGTTCTGTCAAAAGAGATGCCGCTAGATGAATCTGGTCCATAATTATATTGGTAACCCCCAGTTTGGGTATCCATTATGATTAAGTTGGAGTCAGCTCCGTTATTTGCTAACCAAAGTTCGTTATTTGAATCAAAGGTCATGGAAGTTGGATTAAATGGAAGGTCCTCACCACTTATTCTTGTACTTTGGTATACACTATTCCCATCTAGTTCTAGTCTGTACAGACCGGAAAATGAACAAAGGAATAACGTGCCATCTTGGGCAAATGCCAAATCCCCACCCCCGGTCTTATGTAGCCCTTCAATATCCCAGGTGGATAGCGTATTGGCGTTGTTAGGGTCTATGGTATAAAGTTTGGCTCCGGTAGAAAAGTATAGCAAACCGTCATCTGGATTGAAATCTAAACGAGGGCCACCTCTACCCACGTTACCCATTACGGACCAGGTGTCGTTTTGGATATCGTACCTGTTCAATGGATGGGGATCGCTTCTACCAATGGAGTAGAGATAGCCATTGGCTTGGTCAATAGCTGCCGTATAACTGCCCATGGGCATATCCGATAAAAAGGTAAGGTCACCGTTAAGCGGGTCTACTTGGAACAACTCACCAGAACCATTGACACAAAATAGATAATCTTCTACCAAACGTTGCGCCGATGATCTTAGAAAGACACCTTGTACATGGTCGTAATTGGCCACGCCGTTTTCTATTTCAATGATTTTAGAGGAATATCTGGTGCCTTCTTTTCGTCTTAAATATAACTGTGTGTAATAGGAGGGTACCGTTATCAAATGTTCTATTCTACCTTGGGATGGAATACCGGTGAATAGGTCGTAATTAAGGATATCGCTTGTATATTCGGTAATGGTTTCGGGTTGTCCCTCGTCATTAACGATTTCAACATCTTCTCCTTGGGTGACCTCGTCATTATAAGCATACACATCATACCGTACATTTGGGGTATTATCGTTTATGATAATATGTACCTCATTATGGGTTTTAAATTCAAACCCTAAGGGAGCTTGGATTTCTAGGAGTTCTATAAGAGCCGCTTCATTTTCCGTTTCCATTTGGGCGTCTGGGTCGATACCATCATCAAACTTGTCCTTTACGCAAGAAAGCAATGAGAACAATAAAATAGTTGTCCATAGAAAATTAAGTGTTTTTTTTGTCAACATAGCATTAGATTTTAGGAAAAGCAAAGTTCAGTTATTTGCTAATCAAGTAGGTTAAATACAATTTGGGATTACCTAAAGTATCGATGTAATGAACGAATCCTTAGATAAACGGGTTAATAATATGGCTATAAATGTAAGAAAAATACTACTATTTAAAATATTTTAGTCATGAAATACCACCAGAATGTTGTGAATGTAATTGGAGTGTAGGTGAACCTATGTAATTTACCCAAAAGTGCCTATAGCATTTACCTAAATGCATTTCTAGACCCTAAAAGCAAACCGATAAGAAAGTGGGAATAGGAAATAAAAATCAACCCCTTTAAAATGTCCCTAAAGTGATAGGTAATCCAGATTTCTGGTTTTAAAAATCCGGTTAAGTAGAGGTATGGAAAAAACAAATGAAAAATCAAAAGTCCTAGACTTATCCAAAACATAAGGTTGTACCGTAATGGAGGGGCTTTTTTAATCTGTAGCTTTTCTTTAAAGTAAAGCATAACCAAAAGAACCATATACAGGGATTGTAAGGTTTTGGCATAGTACAATCCCGTATATAACGGATTTTGAAAAAAACAGCTGACCACAAAAGACAACAGTACAAGGCCGCAGCCGTAAAATACTATCTTTTTATATTGGTTTTTGCGCAGTACTTGGTGGTAGACATGGCTGAAAAATAGCAAAACAAGCACACCATATATATTGTAGATAATGACGTTGTACCAATCGTACATTCCATCTTCAAAAAAACTGAATTCTTTATAGGTTACAATAAGATACCCCAATACTTCGGTAAAGAAAGTGTAGGCAATATACATGGGGAAACCTTTGAGCGGGGTGTCAAAATATCTCCCATATCTCATCATACTTACTATAAATATCAATAGATACAGTACAACGAAATAGTTGGATTTGAGAAAGTCTATCACTGCATGCTATTTACGGAAAGCCCTTCTTTTGCCAAGTAAAAATCCTAGAATGAAAAAAGAGTACATCACCATAATTAATAAATAAAGTAGATGTTGCAAATTGTATTTAATGTAAATGTAGTCATTGTGAATACCTATAATCATTAGTATAGGATCTATTAGATAAAAAATAAAAAGTCCGATACTCACCCAAAAAAGTATGTTGTGCTTTAAATTGTTTCTAGCATTTTGCCCTTTCAATATTTGACGTAAGTAGAAAACAATTGCAATTAAGAGGAATACAGCACCTATGGTATATGCATAAAACAAAGGTATAAGCATAGGGTCTTGAAAAACTATCGATATTAGATTGACCGCAATTAATATAATTCCGCCAATTTTCAAAACCTGTTTTTCCTTTGCACTTTGTAGCCTATCCCAGTAAACAAAATAAAAAAATAAGTAAAAAATAAGGGAGTACATATTATAGAGGATGACATTGTA